>JAAOZY010000453.1 GCA_012274205.1 Betaproteobacteria bacterium | reverse complement strand
GCCTCGGCGCGCCAGACGATGGAGAACTACCGCCTGTTCGGCGCGCCGCACGCGATGATCGTCACCACCGACGAGGCGCTGGGCGTGTACGGCGTGCTCGACTGCGGCGCCTGGGTAAACAATTTCATGCTGGCTGCGCGCAGCCTCGGCGTCGCCAGCATCGCGCAGGCCGCGCTCGCGGCGCAGCCCGAATTCACGCGCGCGCATTTCGGCCTGCCTGCCGACCGCGCGATCGTCTGCGGCATGTCCTTCGGCTATGAGGACGCGGCCCATCCGGTGAACCGCTTTCGCACCAGCCGCGCGTCAGTGGAGAACGTGGTCAGCTGGGTGGACGCATAGCGACTGACTGCAATCACGCGTTGCCGCGGCAGCCGCAGGCTCAGTGCAGATCGAGCGCGTGGCGTTGCAGCGCGCTCAGCGGCACCAGCTGCAGCACGTTCTCGTGCGTGGCCTCGAGCACGACTTTGGGCGCCCGTCCTGCCTCCCAGGCCTCGACCCAGCGCAGCACATGCAGGCACCAGCGGTCGCCCGGCTTGAGGCCATGGAAGCGCAATTCGGGTCGCGGCGTGGACAGGTCGTTTCCGCGCTCGCGCGAATACTCGAGGAATTCGGCCGTCACTTTCACGCACACCAGGTGCGCCACGCCCTGCTCGCCGCGCGTGGCGCAGCAGCCATCGCGGAAGAATCCGGTCAGCGGATCGTAGCCGCAGGCGAGCAGGGGTCCGCCGAGGACGTTCTTTTCCGTGGAGGGAAGGGCGGCGCTCATGTCTGGATTTCCCGTCCTAAGCCGGAACGCCCTGCTTGCGCGACTGGGCGAGCAACATGCGCAGGCGTTCGAACGACAGATTTCCCCCGGTCATTACCAGAACCACGTTCTTGCCGGCCAGCCTGCGCTTCATATTGAGCGCAGCCGCAAGCGGAGCAGCGGCGGCGCCTTCGGCGAGATTGTGCGTGTGCTCCAGCAGCAGCAGGACCGCGTCCTCGATCGCGCTGTCCTCGACCAGCACGAAGTCATCGAGGTATTTGCGCAGGATGCGGCGCGTGTTCTCGAACGGGACGCTGAGTGCCAGCCCGTCGGCAATGGTCTGCGCGCGCACGGTCACCGCTTTGTCCGCGAGCCAACTGCGCTGCATCGCCGGCGCCTGTGCCGACTGCACCGCGATGACCTCGATGCGCGGGTTGATCGTCTTGGCGACGATGGCGGTGGCGCAGGCGCCGCTGCCCGCACCCACGGGAACCACGATCACATCGACTTCCGGCAGGTCTTCGACTATTTCCAGACCGTAGGAGCCGACGCCGTGAATCAGCAGATTTTCCGTGCCGCCGACCAGGCGGCCACCCCGTTCCGCGGCCGCCGCCACCACCCATTCGAGGGCACTCTCGTAATTGGGACCGTGGACCACGACTTCGGCGCCGAGGCCGCGCATTGCCGCCACCTTGCCCGGGTTGGCGCCTTCGGGAACGGCGATGGTCGCGCGCAATCCGTATGCACGCGCTGCGAAGGCGATGCTCTGGCCATGGTTGCCGGTCGAGGCGGTGAACAGGCCGGAATCGCGCTCGCTCTGGCTGAGGTGCGCCACCAGGTTGAGCCCGCCCCGCACTTTATATGCGCCCACCGGCAGGTGATTCTCGTGCTTTACCCACACCTTTGCACCGAGCATGTCGCTCAGTCCGCAATAGGTGTACAGCGGGGTCGGCTTTAGGTAACGGTAAACGTGCGGCCGCGCGGCGATAACGTCGTGCAGCGTTGGCATCTCCTCGTCTGTCATTATTTTAGTTCTCTGAACTGCATGGGTTGGCGAACGAGCGTCCGACTGCGCAATCTGCACCTGCGCCCGCGACGCTCCGGGTAACGGCCGCCTCGAATCCGGCGCATTTTCATGCCGGCTCGGCGGCCGATCAATCGTGGCCGTTATTATAGACGCGGATTTGCCCGCAGCGCCGACATCTGCGCGCGCGGCGGGATGGCGGCTCGTTGCGGGGAATGGGCGCTGCAGTCAAGCGGGAACCGGCTCGCGCAGGCCGGCGGCGGGTGCTGCAAGCGCTTGCTTGCGTCTGGCATTGACCATCAACAGCGCGATGGCGCATGAAGCCGCGCGCGCCTCGGCGCTGTCGGCGCGGCTGGTGAGCACGATGGGGACACTGGCGCCCACCACTACGCCGGCGAGCAGCGCGTCGGCCAGGTATTCGAGCTGCTTGGCGAGCATGTTGCCCGATTCGAGATCGGGGACCACGAGGATATCCGCGCGTCCGGCCACCGCCGAGCGTATGCCCTTCGTCTTGGCGGCGACGATGGACACCGCATTGTCGAAGGCAAGCGGTCCGTCGAGGATGCCACCGGTAATCTGACCGCGGTCGGCCATTTTGCACAAGGAACCTGCGTCTATGGTGGCGCGCATTTTTGCGGTCACGGTCTCCACCGCCGCCAGAATCGCTACCTTGGGCTCGGGCACGCCGAGGATATGGGCAAGGTCGATCGCGTTTTGCACGATGTCCACCTTGTCGTCCAGGGACGGATCGATGTTGATGGCGGCATCCGTGATCAGCAGCTCGCGCGGGTACGTCGGCACGTTGGCGATGAACACGTGGCTGATGCGCCGCTCGGTGCGCAGGCCGGTGGCGGCCACCACCTCGGCCATCAGCTCGTCGGTATGCAATGAGCCCTTCATCAGCGCCTCGGCACGCCCCTCGCGCACCAGCGCCACCGCCATCGCCGCCGCGTCGTGGCTGTGCGCGACGTCGATGATCTGCATCGACCCGAGATCGCAGTCATGCTCCCGCGCAATAGCGCGGATCTTCTGCTCCGGCCCGACCAGGATCGGAATAATCAGGTCGGCTTCGGCCGCCTTGATCACGCCGCGCAGCGACTCGGCATCGCAGGGATGGGCCACCGCCATCAGCGCTGGCGGCATGTCCTTGGTGCGCGCAAGCAGGTGCTGGTAGCGCGCCTCACGGTCAAGGAGAGTCACCTCGGGCATTTCGATGCGCGCGCGCTTGATCTTCTCCGTCGGCGCGAGCACTTCAGCGGTGCCGGCAATCACCTTCTGTCCGTCCTGATTGGTGCACAGGCAGTCGAAAACGATGTGGTGGTTGTGGTCGAATTTGCGCGTTGCCGTCAGCCTGACGGTGATGGTATCGCCCAAGCCGACCGGACGCGAGAAATGCAGCGTCTGATCGATATAGATCGTGCCCGGCCCGGGAAATTGTGTCCCGAGCACGGTGGAAATCAGCGCCCCGCCCCACATACCGTGGGCGATCACTTCGCGAAACATGCTGCTCTTGGCGTATTCCGGATCCACATGCGCCGGATTGACGTCGCCCGACATGATCGCGAATAGCTGGATATCCGACGGCTTCAGCGTGCGCGTGATGGTCGCCGAATCGCCGATCTTTATTTCGTCATAAGTGCGGTTCTCGATGTAGTTCAGGGGGGTCATGACTGCGGTCCACGGTGCTTGCTTATGTCCAATCTATGCGAGAAGCAGCACCCAATAGTTGCGCAAAATCAAACTTCAATGGCCTGAGGAGGGTCGTTTTGCGCGCCATCCTTGAGCGGAAAGCCCGGCCGTGGTACCGTGCATTACCATGATTATTAAAGGTTTGACAAAATTTAACAATTTGGCCCGCCGGATGCGGCGCTAGCGCCGATCGGGCAGGCAAATGATCCCGGCATTCAACACATGATGCAAAGGCCTTTGCCGGGCCACCACCGCCCTGGAGATGGACGGTGCCATTTGTTTTTTTCTGAGAGGGAGTTGCAAATGAAATCGCTTGATCATGCAATAGCAGTGAACCACATCCGCGCCGCAGGACTCATGCAGCAGGTGTTGCCGGTTCCCGGAATGACCGAAGAACGCCTGCCGTTCACGGTGAGAATCGTGCGCAGCGAGGACACCCTGCGCAAAGCGGTAAGCATCCGCCAGGCCGCGTATGCGCGTCATATGCCGGTATTGGCGGAGAAACTGGGGGTGCCTGAAGCCAACGATCACGACGAAGGCTCGGTGGTTCTGCTGGCCGAATCCAAGTTCGACGGATCGCCACTGGGAACGATGCGGATCCAGACCAACCGCTTCAGCCCGCTTTCGATCGAACAAGGCGTCGAACTTCCCGCATGGCTGGGAGACAAGAGCCAAGCCGAAGCCACCCGGCTGGGTATAGATCTGGGTCGGACCGGGCGCTTGGTCAAGACCACGCTGTTCAAGGCG
>JAAOZY010000070.1 GCA_012274205.1 Betaproteobacteria bacterium | reverse complement strand
GAGGCGCGCGACCACACGTCCTCGGGCACGATCTTGATGCCGCGCTGGCCCATGGCGTGCAGGTCGATGAAATTGCGGATCGCGTTGTACACGCCCTCGCGCAGGCCGGACACGTGGGTGCCGCCATGGCGCGTCGGGATCATGTTGACGTAGGACTCGGACACCACCTCGCCTTCCGGGGTCCAGGCAATCGCCCACAGCGCGCCCTCGCCTTCGGCGAAGCTGTCGGACTCGGACTGCGCGGCGATGTAGCGCTCGCCGAAGAACGTCTCGGCCACGGGCTCGAGCCCCGCCACGGCGCTGGCGAAATAGCCGCGTATGCCTTCGGGGAAATGCCATTCGCTCTGCTCGATCTTGCCGTTCTTCTCCACCCCGAGCGTGAAGCGCACCCCGGGCAGCAGCATCGCCTTGGCGCGCAGCAGCGCCGCGATGTCCGCGGTGACGATCCTGGGCGAGTCAAAATATTTCGGATCGGGCCAGAAGCGGATGCGCGTGCCCGACTCGCGCGGCGGCGCCGTGCCGATTTTCTTCAGCGGCTCTTTCACCTTGCCGTTGTCGCCGAACACGAGGCGGTGGCGCGCGCCGTCGCGCCTGACTTCGACTTCGAGCCGGGTCGCGAGCGCGTTGGTGACGCAGATGCCCACGCCGTGCAGGCCGCCGGCGATGCGGTAGGCCGCGTCCGCATCGGTCTTGCGGAACTTGCCGCCCGAATGCAGGGTGGTGAAAATCACCTGCACCGCCGGGACTTTCTTCTTCGGATGAATGTCCACCGGGATGCCGCGGCCGTCGTCGGTGACTTCGGCCGAACCGTCTTCATACAACACAACGGCAATATTCTTCGCAAAACCGGCCAGGCCTTCGTCCGAGGAATTGTCGATCACTTCCACCAGCGCATGGTTCGGGTTGGACGGGTCGGTATACATCCCCGGCCGGTGCAGGATCGGCGACAGATCCTCCAGGATCTCGATGTCCTCGGCGTTGTAAGCCCTAGATTTGGTTGCCATAAAGCTCTTCCCTACTACCTATGGGTGTTGGTGTCAGCGGACAATGATACCGCGGCCGGGGCGCGCTTGCACAGCGGCCTGCGGCGGATCTGCCTGGATGAGGTGGGGCCGGAGCTACTGCGCTGCAGGACTAAGGCGGGATTCGCTTTCGATCCACCCGGCGTTGCGCGCCCGATTTTAGCGAAAATTGCCGGGCAACAGCGATTCGCCGGAAGATTGGGCCTGTTTTGGCTTTCCACTCCGGGCAAGGCCTGAGCGCCGCCGCCTGCTCATCGCCTTGTGCGGCGCCGCCCAGGGCAATCCGAAGCGGTCATCCGGCCCCAGGGGATTGACCGGATCTGATCCACGCGACCAGCTTGCGATCCGCTTCGTCGATATGCCGCACGATCCAGTTGCGCAGAAAATCGGTTACCTGCGCAGCATCGAAATGCCCCTGTTCAAACGCGTAGCGTTGGTTCGCAATTTCCGCCAGCAGCGCGTTGTGCCTTTTTGCGTGCGGCTCCGTCTCCGGATAGCCGGCCGAGCGCATCAGCGCTTCCTCGAACTGAAAATGCTGAAAGGAGAAATCGATGAACGACTGCAGCAGCTTGAGCGGATGGCGTTCGAAGGTAATTGCACCGGTATCGACCAGGCATTCGACCAAGGCATCCGCCAGCAGAAACATCTGGTCGTGCTGCTCGTCGATGTCAGCATGGCCAAGCCTTATGACCTCGGTCCAGTCGAAGTTCGCCTGAAGCGCGCCGGGCAATCCAGCGCTCTTGCGGTCGAATTTCACAAATCCGGCGTGCTGAGCACTGCCAAGCCAGAACGATATCTTGCGTGCATTGCAATCGTTGGCCCCTACGCATGATGGAACCGCTTGCCCCAGCACGCCCAGGCACCTCTCCTCGCGCATTGCCCGAACGGGTGAATTCTAGCCACATGTCCGGCCTGCGCCCATAGTCCAAACGGTCCATGCAGCGTGCGGAGGCAGCTTCGCGATTTCGGCAGCGCCGCGGGACGCACCCCGTGCGCAGCGCGGCTCGCTCATGCTGCCGGCAATTTTGCGGTGCGCTATGCCGTCAGCGCCAGTTCAGGCGCGCCCATTTCGAGCGCAAGCAGCGCGCGCTTGCGCTCCAGGCCGCCGGCATATCCGGTCAGGCTGCCGTTCGATCCGACAATGCGGTGGCAGGGCACGATGATGCCGATCGGATTGCGTCCGGTCGCCGCGCCCGCGGCGCGCGCGCTGCCCGGGCAGCCTGCCCGCTTGGCCAGTTCCGCGTAGCTGATGGTCTGGCCGAAACCGACGCCGGCAATCGCTTTCCATACCGCGCGCTGGAACGGCGTGCCATCGGGCGCGAGCGTAGTCTCGAAGCGCTGGCGCCTGCCGCTGAAATATTCGGCCAGTTCGCGCGCGGCCTGGCGCAGCGTCGCATGCTGCGGATCGCGCCGCCACTGCGGTGCCACTGCCGGCAGGTGTTTTTGGCCATCGAAGTAGACGCCGGCGAGCCCTGCCTCATTTGCGACGAGCAGCATCTGGCCATACGGGCCGGCATAGAAGTCATAGTAGTGCATGGCTATTCCTTTGTCAGTGATTGCCACAGGTGCATGACGGCGTAGGCGCGCCACGGCCGCCAGGCTTCGCCGCAGGCGAGCACGCGCTTGGCGTCGGTTTCGCCGAGCGCTTTCATCACGCCCAGGTCGGTGTGCGGGAACGCGTCCGGCCAGGCGAGCGCGCGCATCGCGATGTATTGCGCGATCCACTCGCCCACGCCCGGCAGCGCGCGCAATTGTTCGAGCGTCGCTTCGATGTCGGCATTGGGCATCAGCACCAGGTCGCCGTGCGCGACCGCGCGCGCAAGCGCGACGATGCTGCGCGCGCGCGCTCCGGGCATGCCCAGGCGCGCGATGCGCCCATAGGGCAGCTCCGCGACGGTCCCTGCCGACGGAAACACGGTAAGCAGCGATGCAAACGGCGTTTCGATCGCATCGCCGAATGCCGCCGCGAAGCGGCCCGCGACGGTGCGCGCCGCGCTCACCGAAACCTGCTGGCCGAGGATTGCGCGCACCGCCACTTCGAAGCCGTCGAACGCGCCCGGCACGCGCAGGCCCGGATGGCGCTTCGCAATGTCCCCGAGCGCATGCGCAACCTCGGCCGGATGGCAGGCGAGGTCCATCAACGCCTTGACGCGCGACAGCACCGGTGGCAGGACCCTGGCGAGCGAGGCGGAAACGGCGACGCGCAGCGCCGGCTTTTTCGGCGACAGCGAAACATCGATCCAACCGCGCTGCTCCTTGCCGCCCGCATCGATGCGCACGGTGCGGCGATAGCAGCCGCCCTCCACGCTTTCGACGCCGGCCACCGTGCGCGCGCCGAGGAACGCGCTCACCGTGGGCCAGTCGTAAGGCGGGCGGAAACTCAATTCGAATTTCAACACGTCGGCCGCGCCCGACGATGCTGCATGGCGACGCAGCTGGCTCGGCTGCAGCCGGTAGCGCTGTTTGAACAGCGCGTTGAAGCGGCGCACGCTGCGAAAGCCGCTCGCGAACGCCACTTCGGTCACCGGCAGCATGGTGTCGGTCAGCAGGCGTTTCGCCAGCAGCAGCCGCTGCGTCTGCGCGAACTGCACCGGCGATACGCCGAACTCGGCTCCGAACGCGCGCCGCAAATGCCGGTCGGTGATGCCGAGCTGCGTGGCGACGCTGTCCATCCCCGCTTCGTCCAGCGTGCGGTCTTCCATCAGGCTCGCAGCGGCCTGCGCCAGGCGCGACGTCGCGTCCACGCTTGCATTGCCGGGGGCGAGTTCCGGCCTGCAGCGCAGGCAAGGCCGGTAGCCTTCCGCTTCGGCCGCGGCGGCGCTGGGATAGAAGCTGCAGTTCTCGCGCTTGGGCGGCTTGACCGTGCACACCGGGCGGCAATAAATGCGCGTCGAGGAGACCGCGACGAAAAAGCGGCCGTCGAAACGCGCGTCGCGCGCCTTGAGCGCGCGGTAGCAGGTATGG
>JAAOZY010000452.1 GCA_012274205.1 Betaproteobacteria bacterium | reverse complement strand
TGTTCCAGGTGCCCATGCCGAATGCCGGGACGCGCTCGCCGCGGGACAGCTGGACCGTTTTCATGTTCACACCGGCGGCGTATGCGCTGCGGCTTCAGTCATTGCCCCTGCTTCCGATCGCCGCCGGGTCGATGCCGAATTCCGCGAGGATGCGCGCCGTGTGCTCGCCCAGCCGCGGCGGCGGCCTGCCCACCCGCGGCGCTTCGCCGTCGAGCTTGTAGCCGGCGCTCGCCACGCTGACTTCGCGCCCCACGCCGGGCACGTCGGCAAAGCGTTCGATGAAGCCGCGCTCGCGCACTTGCGCCGAATCGAGCACGCGCGGCAGATCCCACACCTCACCTGCGGGAACGCCGTGCTCGATCAGCACGGCCACCCAGTGCGCCGCGGGCTGACGCGCCAGGCGCTCCTCGATCAGCGCCTTGAGTTCGTAGCGGTGCGCCAGGCGCGCCTCGCGCAATGTGAAACGCGGATCCGCAAGCAGGTCCTCGCGCCCGATCGCGCGCAGCAGCGCCTCGAACTGCTCCTGCTTGTTGGCCGCGATGTTCAGAAGGGTGTCGGCGGCGCGAAACGCGCCCGAGGGCGCGGCCGTCATGTTTTCGTTGCCGATACGCCGCGCCTGCACCCCGGCAACGAGCCAGTTGGACACCGCCCAGCCCATGGTGGCGAGCGTGGATTCGAGCATGGAGACGTCGATGAACACGCCGCGTTCGCCCCTGGGCGCGGCCAGCGCGGCCGCGATCGCGAACGCGCCGGTGAGTCCGCCCACGGTATCCGCCACCGGATAGCCTGCGCGCAGCGGTCCGCTTGCCTCGGTGCCGGTGAGCGCCATCACCCCGGCCATGCCCTGCACGATCTGGTCGTAGGCCGGCGCATGGGCGTTGGGGCCGTCCTGGCCGAAGCCGGAGATGGCGCAGTAGACGAGATCGGGATTGACCCGCTTCAGGTGCTCGTAGCCGAGGCCCAGGCGCTGCATCACGCCGGGGCGGAAATTCTCCACCAGTACGTCGGCGCGCGCGACCAGCGCGAGGAATGCCGCTTTGGCGGCCGCATCCTTCAGATCGAGCGCGATCGATTCCTTGCCCGCATTCTGCGCGAGAAAGGAAACGCCCATGTGGCGCGCATTGAGTTCCGCGTCCGCACCGAGCTGGCGCGCGAGGTCGCCGCCGTCCGGGGTCTCGACCTTGATCACGCGCGCCCCCATGTGCGCGAGCTGGTGGCCGCAGAATGGCCCGGCGAGCACATTGGTCAGATCGAGGACGGTGTAGGCGGCGAGCGGTTTGCGCATCGGTATATTCCCAGGGTCCGCCGGCGCGCCGGCATCAACGCAGCCGCCGCAATCCCCGGCAGCGCGGCTAGCCGCGCCAAATGGCGCCAGGGGCGCAGCCTAGCGCAGCGCGGCGTTCAGCTTCTCCAGCACCGCCGCGCCCGGGCACAGTTCCTTTGCGCCCATGCGGTTGAACGGCGTCTGCGCCGTGTTCAGGTGGGCGTGCAGGTCTTCGGCCTCGGGATGGACGTAGAGCAGGCCGGTTACGAGCTCGCCCCTGGCCTGGTGCTCGGCGATGTAATTGAGCGCCTTGACCCGGTCGAGCGGGTCGTACTCCGGGTGGGTCTTGCGCAGGCGCAGGATGGAGCCGTCGTGCTGCGGCACGTCGATCACGGCGCCCGCCTGGTAGTCGACTTGAATCGCGTCGCGCGTCGGCCAGAAATCGAGCCGGTTGACGCTCTCGTTGTGCTCGCGCACGTAGTCGTAGCTCTTGGTGCTGCCCTCGTGGTTGTTGAACGCGACGCAGGGGCTGATGACGTCGATGAAGGCGGTGCCCTGGTGCGCGATCGCGCCCTTGACCAGCGGCACCAGCTGTTTCTTGTCGCCGGAGAAGCTGCGCGCGACGTAGGTCGCGCCGAGCTGCAGCGCAAGCGACACCGTGTCCACCGGCGCGTCGCGGTTGACGACGCCGCGCTTGGACTTCGAGCCGGTATCGGCGGTGGCGGAGAACTGGCCCTTGGTCAGGCCGTAGACGCCGTTGTTCTCGAGGATGTAGGTCATGTTGACGCCGCGGCGCATGATGTGCGCGAACTGTCCGAGGCCGATCGAGGCCGAGTCGCCGTCGCCGGAGACGCCGAGGTAGATCAGCTCGCGGTTGGCGAGGTTGGCGCCGGTCAGCACCGAGGGCATCCTGCCGTGCACGCTGTTGAAGCCGTGCGAGTTGCCGAGGAAATAGTCGGGCGTCTTCGAGCTGCAGCCGATGCCGGAGAGCTTGGCCACGCGGTGCGGCTGGATATCGAGCTCCCAGCAGGCCTGGATGATGGAGGCGGAGATCGAGTCGTGGCCGCAGCCGGCGCACAGGGTCGAGATCTTGCCCTCGTAGTCGCGCCGCGTGTAGCCGACCTTGTTCTTCTGCAGCGTCGGATGGTGCAGCTTGGGCTTGGTGAGATAAGTCATCGCCCGCCCCTCGCGCCAGCGCAATTGCCATTATTGGCAAGCTGATTCCGCGCTGCCCCAGGCTGGGCGCCCGTCCCAATGAACGAAAGTTTTGAATTCATGATGTTCACGCGGCCACCTCCGATCCATTTCCGGTTCACAGTCGTTGCCCCTGTCGGCGGCCGGCGGCAATCGCGGCCGGTCGCATCCCCGCTAAGCGGGGCCCCTGCTCCCTGCTCATGCCGCCTTCGGTTTGTGCAGCGGACGCACGTTCAGCGCCGCGCTCACCGCGGCGATCTCTTTCACGATGAAGCGCGCGGTGATCGGCGTGCCGTCGTAATGCAATACGGAAATCAGGCTCGCGGGATTGACGAGCGCTTCGTTCACCAGCAGGGTCTTCAGCTGCGCGTCGCGGTTCTGCTCGACCACGAACACCTTGGAGTGGGCGGCGACAAAGTCGGCGATCTCGTCCTGGAACGGGAACGCGCGCACGCGCAGCGCATTGACGTGGACGTCCTGCGCCGCGAGCGCGTCCAGCGCCTCGGCCATCGCCGGGCTGGTGGAGCCGAAATAGATCACCCCGAAGCGCGCCGGATGCTGCGCCGGCGTGAGCACGGGCTTGGGCACCAGCGCTTTCGCGGTGTCGAACTTCTTCAGCAGCCGCTGCATGTTGTCCACATAATCCGGGCCCGCCTCGGAATAGCGCGCGTAGCGGTCCTTGGTGGTGCCGCGGGTGAAATAGGCGCCGCGCGTCGGATGCGTGCCGGGATAAGTGCGGTAGGCGATGCCGTCGCCGTCCACATCGAGGTAGCGGCCGAAGTCCTTGCCCGCCTGCAGCTCCTCGGCGCTCATGACCTTGCCGCGGTCGTAGGCCCGGGCATCATCCCACTCGAGCGGCTCGCACAGGCGCGAATTCATGCCGATATCGAGGTCGGTCATCACGAACACCGGCGTCTGCAGCCGGTCGGCGAGGTCGAGCGCCTGTGCCGTGAGCTCGAAGCACTCCTTCGGGTCCTCCGGGAACAGCAGCACGTGCTTGGTGTCGCCGTGCGAAGCGTAGGCGGTGGACAGGATGTCGGACTGCTGCGTGCGCGTGGGCATGCCGGTGGACGGGCCGCCGCGCTGCACATCGATGATGGTCACCGGGATTTCGGCGAAATAGGCGAGGCCGATGAATTCGCTCATGAGCGAAATGCCCGGGCCGGAGGTGGCGGTGAAGGCGCGCGCGCCGTTCCAGCCGGCGCCGGTGACGATGCCGACCGAGGCAAGTTCGTCCTCGGCCTGCACGATGGCGAACTTGTTCCTGCCGGTGTCGGGATCCACGCGCAGGCGCTTGCAATAGCGCTCGAACGCCTCCGCCACCGAGGACGAGGGCGTGATCGGGTACCAGGCGCACACCGTGGCGCCGCCGTACACGGCGCCGAGCGCCGCGGCGCTGTTGCCTTCCATGAATATCTTCCTGCCTACGGCGTCAGCCTTCTTCACGCGCAGGCCGATCGGGCATTTGAGGTGCGCCAGCGCATAGTCGCGCCCCATCTGCATCGCGTTCAGATTGGGCTTGAGCAGCTTTTCCTTGCCCTTGTACTGCTCGCCGATCAGCTCGGCGATCGCGCCGGCGTCCATGTCGAGCAGCGCGGCGAGCGCGCCGACGTAAATGATGTTCTTGAACA
>JAAOZY010000451.1 GCA_012274205.1 Betaproteobacteria bacterium | reverse complement strand
GGTAGCCACCGCTCCTGGATTCGATGAAATACTTGTACGCCTGCCCGTGCGCGACCCCGGGCGCGAAGCCCTCCCACACCCCGGAGCCATCCCAACGGACCGTCAGCGGATGCGCGTCCTGGTTCCAGCCGTTCCACTCGCCGATCGCCGAGACGCGCTGCGCGTTCGGCGCCCAGACGGCGAAATGCGCACCGGCGACGCCGTCGCGCTCGCCCAGGTGGCAGCCGAACTTCTCGTACAGGCGCGCGTGCGTACCTTCCTTGAATAGATAAATGTCGTGGTCGGTCAACAAGGCCGGTCTCCTGTCGGGTTACCGCACGCGACATCGCGCTGCGGCCGCATTGGAGCAATTTCTGCGATTATCTGTGGCCCTGCGATGCGCCGGGCGAGGAACTGCGTGAAGCTTGTGCATCGCGGCATCCGTCTCCGGCTGCACAGCGTCGCAAAGTTCGATTGATCGTGTGCCCCAAGGATAGCACGCGCGAGGCTCCAATCCAACCCGAAGCGGATGCCGCACTACTGCCGCATTCGTGACAGCAACGCGACGCGGCATCAGTATTGATTCACGTCCGCCTGTTGCGCTAGCCGCCGTGTGCCGAGCGGCTGTCTGCAGGCGCCTGAGCGCGGTCACCCATGCCGTAATCGCGCAGCACGCTGGCGACGCGCAGGCGGTAATCGGCGAACACGCCGCCGCGGCCGAGCGCCTGCACCTGGCGATGGGCTTCGAACTCGCGCCAGCGCTTCACCGCCTCCTCGTCGCGCCAGTACGACAGCGACAGGATCTTGCCTTCATTGGTCAAACTGGAGAAGCGTTCGATCGAAATGAATCCATCCTGCTGCTCCAGTTGCGGCCGCAGCGCCGCCGCCAGGTCCAGATACTCCTGCTTGCGCCCTGGCGCCGGAATTACTTCGAAAATGATGGCGATCATGTGCATCTCCTTGCTGGTGCTAGGGCCGCAGCGCCGCGTCGGCGCTGGCGCGATAGTGCCGGTTCGCTTCCTCGGTCCTGCCGATGTGGTCGAACAGCTGCGCCAGCGCGATGTGAGCAGCGCGGCTGGGACCTTCGGACAGGCTCGCCTCGAGATAACTCTGCGCCTTGCCCCAGAGCTCCTGCGCGAGGCACATGCGTCCGAGCGTGAGCAGCAGCGCGCGCTCGCGCGGCCGCGCCTTCAGCCACTTCTCCGCACGCTCGATCTGCGCCAGCAGGTCGTTCCCCACGCACTCGCCGTAGAGCAGAATCAGTTCTTCGTTCCATTCCGCATCGAGCGCCGCCGCCACGATTTCGTGCGCGCGGCGGCAATCGCCGAGTACGATGAACAGTCGCGCCGCGGTGCGCGCGACGCGCGCATCGAGCCGGTCCTCGGTGTGCTGCCAGCACTGCAGCAAGCCGGCGGGATCCTGCGCATGCTGGCGCAGCGCCTCGATCTGCGCGGTGACGCGCAGCTGCGCCGCCGCGACTTCGGCCAGCGCGCCGCGCTTGCCCAGCGCGGCGGCGAGGCGCCGCACCTCGTCCCAGTGCCCGAGGCGCCGGTGCGCCTTCATCAGCATGCGCTGGGTGGCGATGCGCTTGGGCCCGCTCACCGACAATTCGCCCAGCACCACCAGCGCGTCGTCGTAGCGCCGCTCATCCAGCAGCAGACTTGCCTGCACCGCGAGGCGCGCCTGACGCGCGTTCTTGTCCGCGCTGTCGGCGCGCTCCAGCCATTGGTCGCGCCTGACGGGCTCGTTCATCTCGCCCGCGGCGCGCGCCGCGATCAGCGCCGAGAGGGCCGGCGCCTCGCCCAGTTCACAGGCTTCGCCGGCCGCTTTCTCGGCGCGCCCATAGCGGCCTTCGAACATTGCCTGCAGCGCGGCCAGCAGCGCCGCGCGCCCCTTGGCCTCGCGCCGGCGCGCGCGGAATTCGCGTACATACACCGGCAGGCGCAGCGTGTGCCCAAGCACGCGCAGCAGCAGATAGCCCAGAGTGAAACCGGCGAGCCCGAGCAGGATGGCGAAATTGAGCGACAGCTCGGCGCGGTAGGGCGGAAACACCAGGATGGCATAGCCGTCGTTCAGCTGCGCCGCCAGCGACAGTCCCACCGCCAGGGCGAACACCGCCAGCACCCACATCAGTCCGCGCACCGTCAGCCCCTGCCCGTCGCGTTCACCGCGCGGCCTTCTCGCGCGACACCTTGACATTGCGCACTGCCGCCAGGCTGTCGTCGATGCTCGGCAATTCGACGTTGATGCTGCTGGCCTCCAGCTGCTGCAGGCTCGCGAGCGCCGCGGCGGTGGTTTTTGCGCGCACATCGAAGTAGCGCATGATCCAGGTGCGCGCGGTGTCCAGATCCGAGCGGTAGCGCGCCGGGTCGCGCACCAGCAGCGCCAGCCGCGCATCGAGCAGGCGCAATTGCAGATTCTGGCGCAGGAAATACGATTGCGTGGGCGACAGCAGCGCCATGTCGGGCTGGTCCATTCTGCGGATGCGCACCAGCTGCTTCATCTCGCCCCACACTTCGGCCAGCACACGCGCCCACACACCGCTCGTCCCCGGCGCACCCCCGGCTCTGGGCGCCGTCAGCGTGCGTTCGTCGAAATGCAGCGGCATCGCGTCGACGCCGGCAATCAGCTGGTCCAGGCGCAGCGCCATGCCGGTTACGTCGAGGTGGGGAGCGGCCTTCAGGCGCTCGATGTCGCGGTTCAGCACCCGGCGCAGCGGAATGAACTGGGGCCGGTCCGAACGCGCCAGGCGCCCCTCGGCAGTGCGTAGCGCCAGCAGCGCCGCCTGCACATTGCCCGCCAGTTGCAGCTGCTGCGAAGCCACGGTGAGCATCTGCTCGATCTCCGCCAGCGCCCATTCGTCGTGGCTGCGCGACAGCTCCTGGTACAGCGCCTCCAGCGCGAGTTGCTGGCTCTGCGACTCGGCGATCTTGTTTTCGAGCACGCTCAGCTTGCCCTGCGCCTCGCGCGCGCTCTCCAGCGCCTGTTTCGCCAGCGCGCGGCTCTCGCTCGCAAGATTGTCGCCCGCGCGCAGGCGCTGTGCCAGCTCCTCGCGGATCGTATCGAGGCGCACGCGCGTGTCGTACCACTGCCACGCGACCACCGCAGTCGCCGCCAGCAGCACCAGCATCAGCGGCAGGCGCCAGTTGATCGGTGCCGGCTCGCGCGCGCTGCGCCCGCTCGGCTCCTCCGGCGGCACGGCCGCTATCGGCTCGGCAGCGCTCTGGTCCGGTTCGGCATTGCTTTCGTTCATGGCGGCAGCATCGATCGCTTGGGTATCACAGTCTGAGTATCACACTTTAGCAAAAAAACCGGCCAGCCCCGCGACCAGGCCCTCGTCCCCCGGGCCGG
>JAAOZY010000450.1 GCA_012274205.1 Betaproteobacteria bacterium | reverse complement strand
TGGTGAAGCAGATCGACCGCTTCATGAAATCGATCCACGCGCGCCCCAACAAGGACGACCAGTCGCGCACCAACGCGACCTGCTACAACTGCCACGATCCGCACTATGTCTACCCCACCGGGAGCGAACAGCGCCAGGAGTGGCGCCTGACGATACCCAACGTGTGCGGCAAGTGCCATACGAAGGAACGCGAGCAGTACGCCACGTCGGTGCATGGCAAGCTGGTGCTGGAGGACAAGGCCCCGAACGCGGCCGTCTGCTCCGATTGCCACACCACCCACGACATCGACGATCCGGCGAAGAGTTCGACCCGGCTTGCCATCACCAAGAACTGCGGCAACTGCCATGAAGAGAGCCTGAGAACCTATACCGAAACCTACCACGGCCAGGTGAACAAACTGGGCTACGCGTATACGGCCAAATGCTTCGATTGCCACGGCAGCCATACCATCCAGCGCGTCGACGATCCGAAATCCACGGTGTTTCCGGCCAACCGCCTGAAAACCTGCCAGCAATGCCATAAGGACGCGACACCGGGATTCGTGACGTTCGAGCCGCACGGGACCACGCATGATTTCGGCCGCTATCCGCAAATGTGGCTCGCGTCCAAGCTCATGATCCAGCTGCTGGTCGGAACCTTCGCGTTCTTCTGGACGCACACGGCGCTTTGGTTCTACCGCGAATACAAGGAGCGCCAGGCGCGCAAGTCGCGGCCGCACGTGCGCACCGAGGGCATGGAGCTGAAAGGCAAATATTTCCGCCGCTTCCCGGCACTGTGGCGCGCCGGCCACCTGCTGTTCGCCCTGAGCCTGATGATCCTCACGCTGACCGGCATGACGGTGTTCTACTCCGGCAGCGCCTGGGCGCCGGTCATCGCGAGCGCCTTTGGCGGGCCCAAAGTGATGGCACTCGTGCACCGGACCTGCGCGGTCATCTTTGCCGGCGTATTCATCGGGCATATCGTCTATGTCGTGCTGCGCCTGAGCAAGACCTGGAGAACGTTCCAGTGGTTCGGCCCCAACTCGCTGATTCCGCGCTGGCAGGACCTGTGGGACATCATCGCCATGTTCAAGTGGTTCTTCGGACTCGGGCCGCGTCCGGTGTTCGACCGCTGGACCTACTGGGAGAAGTTCGACTACTGGGCGCCGTTCTGGGGCGTGACCATCATCGGCATGAGCGGCGTCATGCTCTGGTTTCCGACCGTAACCGCAGCCTTCCTGCCGGGCTGGGTATTCAACGTGGCGACCATATTCCATGGCGAAGAAGCGCTGCTCGCGGCCCTGTTCCTGTTCACGGTACACTTCTTCAACAACCACTTCCGCCCGGACAAATTCCCGCTGGACGTGGTGATGTTCACCGGTTCGGTGCCGCTGGAAGAGTTCAGACACGAGCATACGGTTCAGTACAACCGCCTGGTCGAAACCGGGGAACTGTCCAAGTACCTGGTGGACGAGCCGTCGCGGCCGATGACCCTGGGCTCGAAGATACTGGGCTTCACCCTGATCAGCTTCGGCCTGTTCCTGCTGGTGCTGGTGCTGACCGGCTTCATCGGCGGCCTGATGTGAGGCGGGACGAAGCGCGCCCAAGCGAGAGCAATCGCACGGGCGTGCCGCCGGGGTCAGGCTGTATTTTCGGTCCTTAACGGACTAGAATGCATGCTTGTCCGATGGCACCGGATGCGTCCGAAAATCCGGGGGCCGGCGGGCCTATGCCGAATTACTAGACGTCGAGATCATCAATGAAAAATTCTTTTCTGGGCCTTGTCGCACTGTCCGCAATCTCGCTGGCGCTGGCAGGCTGCACCGACAAGCCGGCGCCGGCGGCAAAAGCGCCAACGGGGGACGCCGCCGCTGGCAAGATCATCGCGGCCAAAGACTGCAAGGCCTGCCACGGCCTCGACGGCAAAGGCGTGGCCCCGGCCATACCGAACCTCGCGGCGCAGCGCGAACCCTATCTGTACAACTCGCTGAAGGAGTACAAGGACGGCAAGCGGTCCCACGCGGCGCTGAAGAACATGACCGCAAACATGAGCGAGGCGGATCTGCGCAACGTTGCTGCATACTTCGCCAGCCTGCCGCCGATCGCCAACGCGGCGGCCGGCGACGTCAAACATTCGTCGCCGTATGAGAAGGGCAAGACGCTGGCCGCAGCCTGCGCCAAGTGCCACGGCGAGGATGGCAACAGCACGATTCCCGGCACGCCCAGCCTGGCCGGCCAGCAACCGCATTATCTCGTCGCGGCGATCCAGGAATATCATCAGGGCGACCGTGCGAAAGATACGATGCGATCGGCCCTGCGCGATGCGGACAGCGCGGACCTGGAAAGCATCGCCCTGTATTTTGCGTCACAAAAGCCGGTGAAGCGCGCGGCCCCGACTCGTGGCGACCCTGCTGCTGGCGAGCCCGCCACCGCCGTGTGCGGCGGCTGCCATGGCGCCAATGGCGCGAGCGTCGATGCCGCCACGCCCAGCCTTGCCGGCCAGGATGCGCAGTATCTGGAAAAAGCGATCAAATCGTACCGCACGACGCGCAAGAATTGGGGCATGCAGCGCTACGTCGCCGGATTGAGCGACAAGGACGTCGAGAATATCGCCGCCTACTACGCCTCGCAGACACCCAGAGCCGCCGACCAGGTGCCGACGTCGACGCAGGAACTGGCGGCAAAGTGCAATCTTTGCCACGATCAGAATGCCGGCCCGACGATGGCCGCGCCGAAGATGAGGGGACAGGACAAGGACTACCTGGTGATGGCGCTGCGCGCCTACCGCGACGGAAAGCGCGAGAGCTCGACCATGCACACGATGAGTTTCCCCTACAGCAACGCCATCATCGACAGCCTCGCGTCCTGGTACACCAGCCAGCCGGCGCAATAGGCGCCGGGCCGCGGCGCAGACCGATGCGCTGCGCACTGCCGGCGCCGCCGATGCCGTTCCGGCATCGGCTTCCGGGGCAATTCGGGGCCTTCCGCCTCCGCTGACCCGCAGCTGCGCCCGTTTCCTTGCGCTCCGATCGAAGGGAGCGCGCGGGGCTGCCCTTCGGGCGGGCCTGCCGGCCGGGCCGCGTCGAGACCTGCGGCGCGTTTTCGCGCGCCGATTTGCAGACCCCGAATAGCCACGCGCCCTTCAGGCGCACCAAAAGAAACAACCCGGAAATCGCCGGGCTGTTTGCGTTCGCTTCGCATCGGCGCAGCGCGGGCTGCGCATCAGCCGATAACGGCGCCTCCGCTCTCGACACGCTGCAGCACCGACTTCGGCGTCTTTCCGATCCACATCTGATACATGGATATGAACCACATCGTCGCAAAACTCAGGCCTTGCACGGCGCCGGCTGCCATGGTCACCCAGGCAAATGGATGGTAGATCTTGACCACGTACCAGGAACTGATGTCGATCGCGATGCAGACCAGTGGCAGTGCCACGACCAGGCACTTCAACCACACCGGTCGCACGTAAGCGTGGCTGAAAATCAGGCCGACGAGGAAGAAAATGAAGGTCATGCCAAACAAGTGTATGTGCGAAACGCGCACCAAGGTAAAGATGTCGGTCCCGGTGTCCTGCTCGGTGACTTTCTTGATGTTGTCGTAGCCGCCCAGGTTCACCAAATGCGGGTTGCTGCCGTCGTGGCAGGCCATGCAGCGCTTGTCTATGGTCGGACGAATGAACGTTTCATAAGTCGGGCGATCCGCGCCTTTCTGCACCCAGCTGATCAGCGCGTTGGCTTCCTCCGCAGGCAGCATGGTCGACATCGGACCGCGCAGCGCCGCCTCCAGTCTCGAACCTTTGCCGCTGCCGGCATAGGCTACGACCAGATCCTCGTAGGAAAGGCCCGGCTTGCCGTCGCGGCCCGAGTAGACGTGAACCAGGTAGATCAAGGCGAACAGGTAGCCCATGCCGAGTATGCACAGCGCCCCTGTATACAGGATGCGCATGCTGTATGGCAGTTCCGAATAGTGGCTATAGAGCCGGTGCAGCGGGGTGGCGCTCATGATGGTTTCCTTTTGCTTTTCCGTGGAACACGCGGGCCTGGCCTCAGCTGGCTGGCGCCGGCTCCTCCATGTATAAACCGGCGCAGCGCCGCCGGGCGGCTGGCGCTAACAGTGCTGCGAATCCGGCTTCGATCTTGCTCTTCACTTGGCCGGCAGCGGAACGTAGACGACCGAGCGCGCTTTCTGGCGGGAGTAATACGCGGCCAGATCGGCAATATCGTTTTCGCTCAGGCCATCGAGCATGGCGCTCATCGCCTTGCTGCGGCGCTCGCCCTTCTGATAGGCGTGCATCACGCGCTCCAGGTATTCCGGGCGCTGCGCTGCGAGCGCCGGCAGGCGCGGATCGGTGCTGTTGCCGGCAACGCCATGGCAGCGATCGCAGCGCTGTGCCATTTCCTCGGTGGTGAGCGGCTTGCGCACCCTGGGTGCCTGCGGCAGCTGGCTGGCAAAATAGGCGCCCAGATCCTTGATCATGGCGGCATCAACCGACGCCGCCGGCGCCTTCATCGCCGGGTCGCTGCGCGACCCATCCTTGTAGGCTTTCATCGCCGCAGCGAAATACTGGGCATCCTGACCCGCGAGACTGGGCGCGCTGCCCGTGCTCACGCCGCCCTCGCCATGACAGCCCGCGCAGGCCACGGCCGCGCTCTTGCCCGCTGCCAGATTGCCTGGCGCGGGAGTCTTGGCCTTGCCGGGCTTCTGCAACGCAAAGTACAGCGCGATGTTCTCCAGTTCCGGATCGGCGATCGCCGACACCAGCGTTTTCATCATGTCGTCCTTGCGCTGGCCGCCCTTGTAGGCCTTGACCGCGGCCACGACGTACTTGGGGTCGAGCCCGGACAGGTTCGGCATCCCCGGCGTGCTGGTGACCCCGTTCTCGCCATGACAGCCAGCACAGCCGGACGCGGCGGCCTTGCCTGCGCTCAGCGGATCCGGTTTCGCCGCCCCTGGCTTGCCAGTGGCTACGGCAGCGGGGGGCGCGGGTTCGAGGTTGGCGTAATAGGCCGCGACCTTGACCAGGGCGTCGTCGCTCAGGAACTTCACGGCGTTGTTCATCGGCGTATTGCCGCGTCCGCCGGTCTGATAGGTGCGCAGTTCGAGGTAAATGTAGCTTGGGCGCTGGCCGGCTATGTGCGGGGTATTTTTGGCCTTCGCTACGCCGTTGAGTCCATGGCAGCCGGCGCAGGACGCCTCGGCTACGCGCTTGCCTTCGGCGATATCCTGGGGAGTCGCCAGCGCTGCGCGCAGATCGGTTGCGCCGGCGTCGGTCACGATGTCTGCCGCAGCAGCCGGAACGACTGCGGGACCGAGCAGGAGCGCCGACGCAAGGAAACCTGAAACCAGAATCTGCGCACATTGCTTCATCGAAGTTCTCTCAACGTTGATCCCGCGCCTTGCCTGGTCCATATGAAACCGGGAGGCGCCGGAATGCGTCACTTCAAAACAGGGGATAATTCCTGCGGCAGGACTGCAATGCCCGAATACTCAAAATGCGGCGCATTTTAGCACGAAGCAGCAGCGCCCGCAGCCATCACGCCCTCTGCTTGCATTGCGCTAGCCGCCGATCCGGTTGCGTCTGGGGACCGCTCCGGCGCAAGCCGGAAACGGCGATCTGCGCTATATTTTCCACTCGTATGCGGCGGGAATGCGCAAGGGTGAGCATGGTCAGGCATTTGAATATTTTCGGACTGGTCCAGGGCGTGGGCTTTCGCTACCGCATGATGGAGGAGGCGCAGGCGCTGGGCGTGAACGGCTGGGTGCGCAACCGCCGCGGCGGCAGCGTCGAGGCGATGGTGGCCGGCACGCCCGATGCGGTGGAGGCGATGATCGCCTGGGCGCGCAGGGGTCCGCCGGCAGCGCAGGTGGAGCGCGTCGATGCCACTCCCGCCGAGGGCAACTTCACCGGGTTCGAACTGCGCCCGACCGAGTAGGCGTTCATTGCGAAATGAGAGGATACGCCCCGAAGGAAGTCCCCTTGGGGGACGCCCCGAAGGAAGTCCCCTTGGGGGACGCCCCGAAGGTCTCGATCCCGCTTGACGGGAAAGTCCCCTTGGGGGACCTCCCCTCATACTCCCCCATATTTGCCGCTGCGAAATTCATTTTGCAACGGTCTACAATGTATCCGCCTCTCAGCCGTAGACCACCTGCACGTTTTCGGGCCGCAGCCATTCGGCCAGCGACTGCATCAGCGCATCATCCGGTCGCACGCGCCAGTCCTCGCCCAGGCGCACCTCGCAGCTGGCCGAATCGTTGTGATAGCTCACGCACACCGGGCAGCTGCCCTTGCGGTAGGGCGCGAGCAGATTCTTGAGGTGGGCAGTCGCCGCGGCGCCAGCACGGCTGGCCTCGCCGTTGATCGACAGGCGTATGGCCTTGGCGAACTGGCCGCGCGCAGCGGCAAGGTCATAGATGCGCTCGGCGATGATGCGCATGAAGCTGACGTCCCCGTCTTCGCCAGCGGCGGCGCGGCGCACGGTCCTCACCTTGGCGTCGATCACCAGCAGCA
>JAAOZY010000449.1 GCA_012274205.1 Betaproteobacteria bacterium | reverse complement strand
GGCCTGGGCATCGTCACCATCAGCTTTGCGCTCGCGGTAGGTCAGTTCGTCTGGGGCGCGGCGCAGCCGATATTCGGCGCGCTTGCCGACCGGGCCGGCTCGGTGAGGATCATCGCCTTCGGCGCCGTCATGCTCGCGCTGGGGCTGGCGGTGACCCCGTTCATGCACTCCAGCCTCGGGCTGATTTTTTTCCTCGGCGTCGTGTCCGCCGCCGGCGCGGGCGGCGGCAGCTTCTCCATCCTCATCGGGGCGGCGGCGCAGCGCCTGCCGGTCGAGCGCCGCGCCTTCGCCTCGGGCTTCATCAATGCCGGCGGATCTTTCGGCCAGTTCGTGTTCGCGCCGCTGGCGCAGGCCCTGATCAGCGCATTCGGCTGGATCACCGCGCTGCTGTCGCTCGCCGCCTCCGCCCTGCTCACCATTCCGCTGGCGCTGCCGCTGCGCGACAAGCACAGCGGTGCGCCGACGGTGCACACCGGCGGCATCAGCCTGTCGGAGCAGACGCTGATCGCGTTCAAGGACCGCAGCTATCTGTGCCTGCACGCTGGATTTTTCACCTGCGGCTTTCACATCGCTTTTCTCGTGACTCACCTGCCGGGCGAGGTGGCCCTGTGCGGGCTGCCGGCCTCGGTCTCCGCGGCTTCGCTCGCGATCATCGGCCTCGCCAACATCGCCGGCAGCCTCAGCGTCGGCTGGCTGGCGCAAACCTACCGCATGAAGTACCTGCTGTTCTGGGTCTATGGCATACGCGCCATTGCGATCAGCTTCTACCTGATGGTGCCGCACACCGCGCTCACCTTCTACGTGTTTGCAGGCGTGCTCGGTTTGAGCTGGCTGGCGACCGTGCCCCCGACCGCAGGCCTGGTGGGCAAGCTGTTCGGCACGCGCTATCTCGCCACCCTGTTCGGGCTGACGCTGCTGTCGCACCAGATCGGCGGCTTCTTCGGCGCATGGCTCGGCGGGCTGGCGGTCGCGGCGAGCGGCAATTACGACTGGATGTGGTATGCGGACATCGCCCTCGCGGCTGCCGCCGCACTGGTCAACCTGCCGATACGCGAAGCGCAGCCCCGCCTGGCTGCCGCGGCGGCATGAGCAGGGAGCAGGGGCCGCCGAAGGGTGGAAGAGGGGCCCCGACGCAAGCCGGGGATCTGACCACGCAGGCGGCCGTGGGCGGCCGACGGCCCCATGCGTCCGAATTCGGGTCGCATCCCCATCCTGTAGATGGGGCCCCTGCTCCACCTCATCGGCCGCCCCGCCACGCGGGGATGCGACCGGCCGCGATTGCTGCCGGACGCCGACAGTGGCTCTGTCTGAACCGCAACGGCGTTGCGGAGGCGGCAGCCTGAAGCGCGAACCTGCCCTTGCCGGCGGGAACCATCAAGCAAACGGAGGTTTGGGCATGAGCGCAGAAAAAGCAATTCTGGTGGTCGGCGCCGGCGACGCAAGCGGCGGCGCAATCGCGCGGCGCTTCGCACGCGAAGGCTATATCGCCTGCGTCACCCGCAGGCACGCGGACAAACTCGCGCCGCTGGTGGCGCGGATCGAGGCCGAGGGCGGCAAAGCCCGCGCCTTCGGCTCCGACGCGCGCAAGGAAGACGCGGTGGCGCAGCTGTTTGCGCAGATCGAGCAGGAGGTTGCGCCGATCGAAGTCGTGGTATTCAACATCGGCGCCAACGTGCGCTTCCCCATCACCGAAACCAGCGCGCGGGTGTATCAGAAAGTGTGGGAGATGGGCTGCTTCGCCGGCTTTCTCGTCGGGCGCGAAGCCGCCCGGGTGATGTTGCTCAGGGAACGGGGTTCGATCTTTTTCACCGGGGCCACGGCGAGCATGCGCGGCAGCAGCGGCTTTGCCGCCTTCGCCGGCGCCAAGCACGGACTGCGCGCGCTGGCGCAGAGCATGGCGCGCGAACTCGGCCCCAAGGGCATACACGTGGCGCAGATCATCATCGACGCCGCCATCGACACCGAGTTCATCCGCGAGAATTTTCCGCAGCGCTACGCCCTCAAGGAACGCGACGGCATCGTCGATCCGGACGCCATCGCCGAGAGCTATTGGCAATTGCACCGGCAGCCGCGCAACGCCTGGACGCACGAGATGGATTTGCGCCCGTGGATCGAAACCTGGTAGCAGTCCCCGGAGGAAGCATTGCCATGGCAAAGACGGTCGAGTTCTATTTCGATTTCGGCAGCCCCTATTCCTACCTCGCCTACAAGGCGCTGCCCGCGATCGCGGCGGCGAGCGGCGCGCAGATTGCGTGGCGGCCGATGCTGCTCGGCGGCGTGTTCAAGGCCACCGGCAATCACAGCCCCGTCGAAATTCCGGCCAAGGGCAAGTGGCTGCAGCAGGACCTCGAGCGCTGGGCGGCGCGTTATGCGGCGCCGTTCCGGCGCAATCCGCATTTTCCGATCAATACGCTCACGCTCATGCGCGGCGCCGCCGGCATGCAGCTGCGCGGCCTCGACTTCGCGCGCTACACCGAGGCGATATTCAGCGCGATGTGGGAGCAGGGGCGCAATCTGGGCAATTTGCAGGAGCTCGCCGCGGTGCTGAGCGCGACCGGCTTCGACCCGGCCGCGTTCCAAGCGCTGGTCGGCGACCCGGCGGTGAAGGACAGGCTCAAGGCGGACACCGAGCAGGCGGCGGCGCGCGGCGTGTTCGGCGCGCCCACATTCTTCGTCGGCGAGGACATGTTCTGGGGGCAGGACCGCATCGATTTCGTCGCCGAGGCCCTGGCCCGCTAGCCGGCATTTTCGCGCCGCGCGCCCTCAGCAGATGCGCGGCAGCTGATCGCCCGCGAGCCAGTCGACGATGCGCCGGCCGCCAAGCGCAGTGCTGAGCTGCACGAATTGATGCGTATCGGCGATCACCTCGCCGACCAGCGCCGCATCGCGCGCGAGCGGATGCGCCTGCATTGCCGCAAGCAGGCGCGCCGCGTCGGCAGCCGCACAAACGGCGATCAGCTTGCCCTCGTTGGCAACATTGAGCGGATCCAGGCCGAGCAGTTCGCACGCCGCGGCAACCACTGGCTTCACCGGAATCGCGGGCTCGCGCAGCATCATGCCGACACCCGACTGCGCCGCGATTTCGTTGAGCGTCGCCGCCAGGCCGCCGCGCGTGGGGTCGCGCAAACAGCGAATATCGGCACCGGTGGCAAGCATGGCGGCGACCAGGCCGTTCAGCGCGGCGGTATCGGATTCGATCGGCGCCTCGAAGGAAAGGTTTTCGCGCCTGCTCATGACCGCCACGCCATGGTCGCCCATGCTGCCCGAGACCAGCACCGCATCGCCCGGCCGCGCGCGGCTGCCGCCGATGTCGATGCCCTGCGGCAGCACGCCCACGCCGGTGGTGCTGATAAACACGCCGTCGCCCTTGCCGCGCTCGACTACCTTGGTGTCGCCCGACACCACCGGCACGCCCGCCGTGCGCGCGGCCTGCGCCATGGACGCCACGATGCGCGCCAGCTCGGCCAGCGCAAAGCCCTCCTCCAGTATGAATGCGGCGCTCAGGTACAAGGGCGTGGCGCCCATCATCGCGACATCGTTCACCGTGCCGTTCACCGCGAGGCTGCCGATGTCGCCGCCGGGAAAGAACAGCGGCGACACCACGTGGCTGTCGGTGGACATCACCAGCCGGCCCGGCCTGCCCGCGAGCAGCGGCGCCGGCAGCACCGCGCCGTCGTTCCCCTGCCCCAGGTAGGCGTTGCCCAGGTGCCGCGCGAACAGCTCGGCGACCAGCTGCACCATGGCGCGCCCGCCGGAGCCGTGGCTCATGTCCACCTTGCCGTGCTGCAAATCCAGCGCAGGCGCATGTACTCTTTTCGCAGCCGCCATCAGTCTTTGTCCCGGTAGCGCCCGTAGCTGTAATGTGCCGCGCAGGCGCCTTCACTGCTGACCATGCACGCGCCGACCGGATTCTGCGGGGTGCACACGCTGCCGAAAATCCTGCAGTCCTGCGGCCGCTTGAGCCCGCGCAGGATCGCGCCGCATTCGCACGCCTTGTTGTCGGGAACGGCGCGGTATTCGAGCCGGAAGCGCCGCTCGGCATCGAACCCCGCATACTCCGGCCGGATCCGCAGCGCCGAATCGGCCAGCAGCGAAAGCCCGCGCCATTCGAATTCGGGACGCAACTCGAACACCTCCGCCATGCGCTGCTGCGCCTTGAGATTGCCCTCGCGACTGACCGCGCGCGCGAATTCGTTCTCGACCTCGGCGCGCCCTTCGTTGAGCTGCCGCAGCAGCATCAGGATCGCCTGCATCACGTCCAGCGGCTCGAAGCCCGCGATCACCACCGGCTTGCGGTATTGCGTGGAAACGAATTCGTATGGACGGGTGCCGATCACCGTGGACACATGCGCCGGGCCGACAATGCCGTCGATGGATGGCGCAGCCGGTTGACCGGCTGCGGGCGAGTCCAGGATGCTGCGGATCGCCGCCGGGGTCAGCACATGGCAGCACAGCACGCTGAAATTCGCCAGCTGCTCGCGCTGCGCCTGCTGGATCGCCAGCGCGGTGGGCGGCGTGGTAGTCTCGAAGCCGATGGCGAAAAACACGACCTCGCGCTGCGGCTGCTCGCGCGCGATCTGCAGCGCGTCCAGCGTCGAGTACACCATGCGGATGTCGGCGCGCCGTTCGCCCACGCCGGCCCTGGCCTTCATCAGCGACAAACCCGCGGACGCGGGCACGCGCAGGGTGTCGCCGTAGGTGCAGAGGATCACGCCATGCTCCAGCGCCAGTTCGATCGCCATGTCGATGCGTCCGATCGGCAGCACGCACACCGGGCAGCCGGGCCCGTGCACCATGCGCACGTTTTCGGGCAGCAGATCGGCGAGGCCGAAGCGCGATATGGCATGGGTATGGCCGCCGCAGAATTCCATCAGGCTGTAGCGGCGGCCGTCCGCGGCCGCCGCGGCAATCTTGCCCGCCAGGGTTTGCGCCAGCGCGCCGTCGCGGAATTCGTCTATGTACTTCACTGCGCCGCCGGGTTTTCCAGCGAGGGCGACGCCTTCAGCTCGGCAAACAGCGCCAGCGTCTTTTCGGCCTCCTCGGGGTCGAGCCTGGACAAAGCGTAGCCGACGTGCAGGATCACATAGTCGCCGACGCGCACATCGTCGAGCAGGGCCAGCGATATTTCCTTCCGGACGCCGTCCAGGTCGACGCGCGCCATCTGCCCTGCGCCGATTTCGACTACCTTGACCGGAAGCGCCAGGCACATGTCATTGCTCCAGGGATTGCAGCGCGACCCAGGCCTGCCCGAGCGCGATGGAAGCGTCGCCGGGCGACAGGCGCAGCGGCGCAAGCACGGTGATGCCGGCCTGCTCCAGATTCTGTCTCAGCCTGAGGGACAATAGGGAAGTGAGGAAACAGCCGCCGCCCCAGGCGGGCGTGCGCAGGCCGCGTGAGTGCGCCGCATGTTCCACCCATGCAGCCAGCGCTGCCGCAAGCGTCGCGTGAAAACGGGCCGCGGCCCGGTCTGCACCGGCCCCCGGCTGCAGAGCGGCGAGCAGCGGCAGCAGGTCCAGGCGCCCTTCGGCGTCTATGTGCCAGGCATCCCGCACCGGCCGCGGCCAGCCGTG
>JAAOZY010000448.1 GCA_012274205.1 Betaproteobacteria bacterium | reverse complement strand
GCGCCGAACAGCGCCGGATCTGGTGCAGCAGGCAGGGCCTGGAGCGGTTCTGCAACACCGAATCCTCGCAGGTGCGCAGGCGGAACACCTTTTGCAGCAGGGCAATGCTGTCGCGCACCGCACCGCTGTGCGGGAACGGGCCGAAGTAACGGTTCCTGGCGTCGAGCGCGCCGCGGTGGAAACCGAGGCGCGGATAGACGTGGCCGCTCAGCATCAGATAGGGGTAGGACTTGTCGTCGCGGAACAGGATGTTGTAGCGCGGCGCAAGCGACTTGATCAGGTTGTTCTCCAGGATCAGCGCCTCGCCCTCCGAGCGCGTCACCGTGGTCTCCACCGCGGCGACCTGCGTCAGCATCAGCGCAATGCGCGGACTCTGCACGCTGTTCTGGAAGTACGAGCTCACGCGCTTCTTCAGGTCGCGCGCCTTGCCCACGTAGAGCACGTCGCTCTTCGCGTTGAGCATGCGGTAGACGCCGGGCAGATGCGGCAGGCTTCCCAGCAGCGCCGGCGCATTGAACGCCGGTGCCGGTCCGGCGGATGCCGTCATCGCGCCCTCAGTTCGGCAGCAATGTCGCGCAGCACCGCCTGGAACATGGTTTCCGTGAGCCTCCTGGTCTGCGTATTGTAGCGGCTGCAGTGATAACTATCGTAGAGGCGTATGCCCGCCGGCGAGGCCGGCGCAGGCGGCAGCGTGTGCACTGCATGATGCGCGAATTTGAGGCTGGCCCGCTTGAGCCCATAGGCCATCAGGACCGCCTGATGCGCGACGCTGCCCAGGGCGAGGATCACGCGCGGCGGCTGCCGGCGCAGCTCGGCTGCGAGGTAGCGGTTGCAGCAGCGGATCTCCTCGGGCAGCGGTTTGTTTTGCGGCGGCAGGCATTTCACCGCATTGCTGATGCGGCAGTTTTCCAGCCGCAGCGCGTCGCCTGCGCTGTTTGATTCCGGGAGGCTGGCGAAGCCGAATTCGTGCAGCGTGCGATACAGCAGGATGCCGGCATGATCGCCCGTAAACGGCCGTCCGGTGCGGTTGGCGCCGTGCATGCCCGGTGCCAGGCCGACGATCAGGAATTCGGCCCCCGCGTCGCCAAACGCGGGCACCGGCCGCGCGTGATAGTCGGGGTGAGCGCTGCGCACCTGGTCCAGAAAGCCTGCCAAGCGCGGACAGTCGCGGCATTCGAGTCTGAAGCTATCGGGCATGGCTACGTCCAAGGCTGCGCCTGAACCGGGATTGCCACCGCGCGCTCAGGCCGCAGCGGCGACGAAGCGCTCCAGCGCGCCTTTAGCCAGCGCATAGCGGGCGTTCGGCTGCAGCGCGTCAAGGCCCGGCGCGAGGCGCGCGCCGCGCATCGCTTCGGCGCGCCGCTGGTCCAGCGTCCCGGCTTTCAAACCGGCGAGCAGTTCACGCGCGGCTTCCGGCGCATTGCACAGCAACGCCATGTCGCATCCGGCATCCAGCGCCGCCCTGCCCCGCGCCAGCACGCCGCCGGCGACGCTGGCGCCCTCCATCGACAGATCATCGCTGAAGATCATGCCCTCGAATCCCAGCCGGCCGCGCAGGATCTCGCGCAACCATAGCGGGGAAAATCCGGCCGGCTGCGCGTCGACCGCGGCATAGATCACATGCGCCGGCATCACCGCCGACAAGCCATGGACGATCAGCTCACGGTAGGGAAGCAGATCGGCCGCCTCGATCTCGGCGTAGCTGCGCTCGTCGACCGGCACGGCAAGGTGGGAATCGGCGCGCACATAGCCGTGCCCGGGAAAATGCTTGCCCACGCTTGCCATGCCGGCTGTGCGCAGGCCTGCGATCAAGGCCGCAGACAGCTGCGCCACGGCGCTGGGGTCGGCATGCAAGGCGCGGTCGCCGATCACGCCGCTCTCGCCGAAGTCCAGATCGAGCACCGGGGTAAAGCTGAAGTCCACGCCGCAGGCGAGCAGCTCGCTCGCGAGCACGTAGGCGATATCAGCCGCCGCCGTGCACGCCCCGGCGCGGTCGCGGTCCCAGGCCTCGCCCAGCCGCCGCATCGGCGGTATGCGCGTAAAGCCTTCCAGAAAGCGCTGCACCCGGCCGCCCTCGTGATCGACCGCGATCAGCAGTTCAGGCTGACGCAGCGCGCGGATCGCCGCCGTGAGCTCGCACAGCTGCCGCGGCGCACGGTAGTTGCGCGCAAACAGGATTACGCCGCCGACCAGCGGATGGCGCAGCATGTCGCGCTCGGCCGGGCTCAATTGCGTGCCCGCCACATCGAGCATCAGCGGGCCGA
Organism: Betaproteobacteria bacterium; assembly: GCA_012274205.1. GTDB lineage: Bacteria > Pseudomonadota > Gammaproteobacteria > Burkholderiales > SG8-39 > 2-12-FULL-64-23. The sequence goes on along the minus strand of JAAOZY010000448.1, from coordinate 11,674 downwards.
GGCCGGCATCCCGGCGGCTTTCACTCATGCTCTCTGCCCTCCAGTATCACAAAAGCGCAGGCCATCTCCACTTCGTCGCTCAGGCTCAAATGCGCACTGCTGATACCGCGCTGCCTGAGCAGCGCGGCGAGCGGCTCCGAAAACTCCAGATAAGGCTTGCCCGAGCGCTCGTTGGCCACGCTGATGTTATGCCAGTTGACCGGAAAATGGATGCCGGTACCCATGGCCTTGGAGAAGGCTTCCTTGGCGGCGAAACGCTTGGCCAGGTAATGGACGGGCTTTGCATGCGCGCAAAAGCGCCGGTATTCCTGATCGACCAGCACGCGCTGCGCGAAGCGGTGGCCGAAGCGTGCCAGCGCGCGCTCGATGCGGCGCACGTCGATCAGGTCCGTGCCGGTGCCCAGGATCACGTGCGCCTGGCCTCGGTCATGAGGCGCTTCATTTCCCGCACTGCCGCCTCCCAGCCGGAGAAAACCGCCTGCGCCACGATTGCGTGGCCGATGTTGAGCTCGGCGATGTCCGCCAGCGCGGCGATCGGGACAACATTGTCGTAATTCAGTCCGTGGCCGGCGTTCACCTTGAGGCCGATGCGCTTGCCGTGCCCGACTGCCGCGCAAATGCGACCGAACTCGGCTGTCTGCTCGTCACCTGTGGTGTCGGCGTAATGTCCGGTGTGCAGCTCGATCACCGGCGCACCCGCCGCTTTGGCCGCGTCGATCTGCACGGCATCGGCGTCGATGAACAGCGACACGCGTATCCCCGCGCCGCCGAGCAGTTCGCACGCCTCGCGCACGCGCTCGAACTGGCCCGCCACGTCCAGCCCGCCCTCGGTGGTCAGCTCCATGCGCCGCTCCGGCACCAGGCAGACATCGTGCGGGCGTACGCGCACCGCGATCTGCAGCATCTCACGCGTCACCGCGGCTTCGAGATTCATGCGCGTGCGCAATTGCGCGCGCAGCGTTTCCACGTCGCGGTCCTGGATGTGGCGCCGGTCCTCGCGCAAGTGCAGCGTGATCGCGTCCGCACCCGCGCTTTCGGCGAGCAGGGCTGCGCGCACGGGATCGGGGTAGCTGGTGCCGCGCGCTTGGCGCAGCGTGGCCACATGGTCGATATTGACGCCGAGCTCTATCATAGTTGTCGGAGTTCCTCGAATATGCGCCGGCTGTTGAGCGGCTTCTGTTCCAGGCGGTGGCCGATGAGCAGGCGCATGAGCGCCTTCGCCTGCTGCAGCGTGAGCGGATCGCTGTAGTCATCGCGGACGATGTCGAGCAGCGTCTTGCCCGAAAGCACCAACCCGGCATGCGCAGCGCCGTTTACCGCGACGGGACCGCGTTCCGGTTCGTAGGCATAGGACCTGCCCGGGTCGATCCGCTCCCCGTTCACGCTGTCGCGGTCCAACGAGAGTGCGTAACCCAGTTCGCGCAGCAGCGCTTTTTCGAAACGGCGCAGCACCGCCCCGGGCTCCGCCGCTTCGGCCAGGCGCGCGAGCGCCGACTGGTAATCCAAGAACAGCTGCTCGTGCGCGTCTTCGCGCGGCAGAAGTTTGAGCAGCAGCTCGTTGAGATAAAAACCGCACAGCAGCGCCCTGCCCTGCAGGCGCGCCTGTCCGCCCTGCCATTCCGCGCGCAGCAGCAGGCGCAGCTCGCCGCGCCCGGACCAGGAGAGCCCCAGCGGCTGAAACGCCATGATGCTGCCGCGCAGCGCCGAGCGCGGGCGCTTCGCGCCGCGCGCCACCATGGCAACGCGGCCGTGCGCGCGCGTGAACGCCTCCACCACCAGGCTGGTCTCGCGAAAGGCGTAGGTGTGCAGCACGTAGCCCTGCTGGTTGTCCTGCCGTGCGCGCGCGCTCACCAGACTGCTCCGTCGCAGCGCGTCGGGGCCCCGCACCCGGCGCGCGCCCAGCGGGGACCCGTCGGACTCACGGTTCGAACCCCAGGTTTTTCAAGGTGCGCTCGTCGTCGGCCCAGCCGTGCTTGACCTTGACCCAAATCTGCAGGAACACCTTGCCACCGAACAGCTTCTCCATGTCGCGCCGCGCATCGGTTCCGATCAGCTTCAGCTTTTCTCCGCCTTTGCCGATGACCATGGACTTGTGGCTGGCCTTGTCGACGATGATGGCCACGTGGATACGGCGCAGCTTGCCCTCGGTCTCGAATTTTTCGACCGTGGTGCTGGCACCGTAGGGCAGTTCGTCCCCGAGTTGCCGGAACAGTTTTTCACGCACCAGTTCGGCGGCGAGAAAGCGTTCGCTGCGGTCGGTGTACTCGCCCGCAGGATAGATCGCCGGCTGCTGCGGCAGCAATGCGCGCAGTGCCTGCAGCAATTCGGGCGTCTGCTGTCCGCTCTTGGCGCTTACCGGAACGATGGCGGCGAACTCGCGCTCCGCCTGCAACCCGGCCAGCAGAGGCAGCAAGGACTTCTTGTCCGCAAGACGGTCGATCTTGTTCAGCGCGAGTACCACCTGACGCCCCGGCGGCAGCAGGCCGAATACCTGCCGGTCTTCGCGGCTGATGCGTCCGGCTTCGATCACCACCAGGATCACGTCGACGTCCTGCAGCGCCTGGGTGATGCTGCGGTTCATCAGTCGGTTGAGCGCACCCGGCTTCTTGGTCTGGAAACCCGGGGTATCGACAAATATGTACTGTGCGTCCGCGCCGGTGCGTATGCCGGTGATGCGATGGCGCGTGGTCTGCGCTTTGCGCGAGGTGATGCTGATTTTTTCCCCGACCAGATGATTCAGCAGCGTGGATTTGCCCACGTTGGGCCGGCCGATGATCGCAATGGTGCCGCAGCGGTAGTCGGCGGAGTTCACTTTTGCGCTTGCTCAAAGGCGCTCTGCGCCGCTTCCTGCTCGGCTATGAGCCGGCTTGCGCCGAATCCGGTGGTGCGGATCGCCAGTTGCGGGATCTGGCATTCGACCTCGAACTGCTGCTTGTGTGCCGCGCCCCTGGTCGCCACCACCGCATACTTCGGCAATGGAATCTTCCGGGCTTGCAGCAGCTCCTGCAACATGGTCTTGGGATCCTTGCCCAGGGTTCTCGGATCCTTGCCTAGCGCCTGCAAATCGAGGTGTTCGAGCAAGGGCGTGTACAAGCGGCGAATCGCGCCCTCAACCGCGGAAAAACCCCCGTCCAGGAAAACAGCGCCGAGCAGTGCTTCCAGACCGTCGGCCAGAATCGCAGGTCGGCGGAAACCTCCGCTTTTCAGTTCGCCCACGCCCAAGTGGAGGTAGGTTCCCAATTCCAGCCCCAGCGCCAGATCGGCCAAGGTTTCTTTGCGTACCAGTTTCGCGCGCAGCCGCGTTAGTTCTCCCTCCTTCAGTTCGCCGAAGCGCAGGTACAGCTCGTGCGCGACACAGCAATTGAGAACGCTGTCACCCAAGAACTCGATGCGTTCATTGTTTTCGGCGCTGTGGCTGCGGTGCGTCAGCGCCCGTTGCAACAGGGACGCCTGCGCGAAGCTGTAACCCAGCTTTCGCTGTAGCGGCCCGTAGTCCATCTAAGCGCGAGCGGGCGCTACTCTTTGTCCGCGCCGCCTGGCGCAGTGCTGGCGGCAAAGTCGATCAGCAGTGAAACGTTGGCGAACAGGGGAATCTTCTGCGCGTAGGCGAATGAAATGACGACTTCGCCGCCGTCCTTGCTGATTTCCAGGTCGCCCGGCGACACCACCGTAATATTGTTGACGTTGGAGTAGCGGTCGAAAGCCTTGCGTATGTCCGCGACGCTGCCAGTCCGCCCCTCGCTCGCGGCAACGGCGGTGATCGCCTTTTTCGCGGTGAGAAAATCGGAATAGGCGGGGAAGACTTTCATCGCGCCGACGGCGCCCAGTGCGAGCACCACGCCGATCAGGAAAACCACCGGAAAACTGACCCCACGTTGCTTGTTTCGCATGATTGCCTGACTCCCTAATTGAATCGCCCGAAGCGCCTCAGCTCGCTGAAGTTGAACCAAATGAAAAACGCCTTGCCGACGATGTTGGCTTCAGGCACGAATCCCCAAACCCGGCTGTCGCTGCTGTTGTCGCGGTTGTCGCCCATCATGAAGTAATGCCCTGACGGTACCGTGCACGTCACGCCTATATTATTGTAAATGCAATTTTCCCTCTGCGGGAACTGTTTTACATAGGGCAGCGCCGCGGGTTCGCTGCTGTCGAGCAGTATCGAATGCCGGACCGTACCGAGCGTTTCCGCGTAGCGTTTGAGGTACTGAATCTTGTCCTGCAGCAGGTAATCGCCGTCTTCCTTCAGCGGCACTTCCTTGCCGTTGATGCTGAGCCGCTTGCCTTCATAGGCAACCCGGTCGCCCGGCAGTCCGACAACGCGCTTGATGTAATCGACCGACGGATCGTCCGGATAGCGGAACACCATCACATCGCCGCGCTCCGGTTCGTGGATATTGATGATCTTCTTGTTGATGACCGGCAGGCGGATGCCGTAGGTGTACTTGTTGACCAGGATGAAGTCGCCCACGAGCAGCGTCGGAATCATCGAACCCGACGGAATCTTGAACGGCTCCACCAGGAACGAGCGCAGCAGGAACACGATCAGGATTACCGGGAAGAAACTCTTCGGATATTCGATCCACCAGGGTTCCCGCGCGCCGGCGGCGCGGCGCTTGCCGAAATACACAAGGTCCATCGCATAGACGGCGCCGGTTACGACCAGCAGGCTGAACAGCAACAGCGCAAAATTCATGTCTTTATCCTAGTCCACCTGCAGAATGGCGAGGAACGCTTCCTGCGGGATTTCCACGTTGCCCACCTGTTTCATGCGCTTCTTGCCGGCCTTCTGCTTCTCCAGCAGTTTTTTCTTGCGCGTGATATCACCGCCATAGCACTTTGCCAGGACGTTCTTGCGCAGCGCAGACACGTTCTCGCGCGCGATGATGTTGGCGCCGATCGCCGCCTGTACCGCAACGTCGAACATCTGCCGCGGAATAAGCTTGCGCATGCGCGATACCAGCTCGCGCCCGCGGTAACGGCTATTGTCCCGATGCACCATGAGCGACAGCGCATCCACGCGATCGCCGTTGATGAGGATATCGAGCTTGACCACATCGGCCGCGCGGTATTCCTTGAATTCGTAATCGAGCGAGGCGTAGCCGCGGCTCGCAGACTTGAGTTTGTCGAAGAAATCCATGACCACTTCGGACAGCGGCATTTCGTATGTGAGCATCACGTGCCGGCCGGTGTACTGCATATTCTTCTGCACACCGCGCTTTTGCGTGCACAGGGTCATGATCGCACCCACGTGCTCCTGCGGCACGAATATGGTGGTGGTAATGATCGGCTCGCGTATCTCTTCGATGCGCGAACGATCCGGCATCTTGGCCGGATTCTCGACCCGTTCCAGCGTGCCGTCGCGCATCAGCACCTCGTACACCACTGTCGGCGCGGTCGTAATGAGGTTCTGGTCGTACTCGCGCTCGAGGCGCTCCTGCACGATGTCCATGTGCAGCAGTCCGAGGAAGCCGCAGCGAAAGCCGAATCCCAGCGCCTGCGAAACTTCCGGCTCATATTGCAGCGATGCGTCGTTGAGCTTGAGCTTGTTCAGCGCATCGCGCAGCCCGTCGTACTGATTGGATTCGACCGGGTACAGGCCGGCGAACACCTGCGGCTTGATCACCTTGAATCCGGGCAGCGCTACAGCTGCGGGACGATCGGCGAGCGTGACGGTATCGCCCACCTTGGCGGCCTCCAGTTCCTTGATGCCGGAAATGATGAAGCCCACTTCGCCGGCGGACAGGCGCTCGCGCATCTTTGATTTCGGGGTGAACACGCCGACCTGCTCGCACAGGTGCACGGTGCCGGTGGACATGAGCAGGATCTTGTCTTTCGGACCGAGCGAGCCGTCCATCATGCGCACCAGCATCACCACGCCGACATAATTGTCGAACCAGGAATCGATGATCAGCGCCTTCAGCGGCGCGGCGGGATCGCCCTTGGGCGGCGGCACGCGCGCGATGACCGCCTCGAGAATGTCCTGAACGCCCTCGCCGGTCTTGGCGCTGACGCGCAGGGCGTCCTTGGCGTCGATGCCGATCACGTCCTCGATTTCCCGTATCGCGCCTTCCGGATTGGCCGAAGGCAGGTCGATCTTGTTGAGTACCGGCACCACCTCGACACCCTGTTCGATCGCGGTGTAGCAATTGGCCACCGTCTGCGCCTCCACGCCCTGGGACGCATCGACCACCAGCACCGCGCCCTCGCAGGCGGCCAGGGAGCGCGACACTTCATAGGAAAAGTCCACATGCCCCGGGGTGTCGATCAGGTTCAGGTTATAGACGCTGCCATCGCGCGCCTTGTACTGCAGGGCCGCGGTCTGCGCCTTGATGGTGATGCCGCGCTCGCGCTCCAGATCCATGGAATCGAGCACTTGCGCCTCCATCTCGCGATCGGACAGCCCGCCGCACAGCTGGATGAAGCGGTCGGCGAGCGTCGACTTGCCGTGATCGATGTGCGCTACGATGGAGAAATTGCGAATGTGCTGCATCATGAAAAAGGGCGCCTGCATGGCACCCTTTGAAGAATAACATTCGGTATTTTAACGGATTTTGACCAGATAAGCACGGACTTTGGCGGCATCCAGGTGGTAGTGGCAGAGCTCGGCGCCGGCGTGCGTGAGCACCGGCACCAGGCTGCCGTAGCGCTGCTCCAGCGCGGCATCGCGGTCGACGTCGACGACGTCGACGATGAAGCCGAATTCGCCGCGCAGCGGCTCCAGCGCCGCCAGCATTTCATCGCAGAGATGGCAGTAGCCGCGGCCGTAAAGCGTCAGCCGGGTGACGCTCCCCTTGGCCGCCACGCCAATCGGCGCCGTACCCTCACTTGTCATTCTGCCCTTTGATGGTGATGAAGCTCTGATTCTCGCCGCGGCGCACATGCAGGGTCAGGGTTACCGACTTGTCGATTGCATTCAGCGCCTGGTTGAACTGCGCGGCGCTCCTGGCCTCGGTATTGACGCCCTTGTGGATCAGCGCAAGGATGACGTCGCCCTTGCGCACATCGCCGCGCGGCTGGCCGCGCACCTCGTCCACGAGCACACCATTGGCAATTTTTAGTTCCTTGCGCTGCACTTCGGTGAGGTCCGACAATACCAGCCCGAGGCGGTTGGCCGCGGCCTCTGCGGGCTTGGGCTGCTTGCGCTCCGCCCCTGCGCGCTTGTCCGCGGGTATCTCGGCCACGGTGACATTCAATTCCCTGGCCGCCCCCTTGCGCCATACCTGCATGCTCACCTTGCTGCCCGGCCTGGTCGCCCCGACGATGCGCGGCAGTTCGCCCGAGCTGGTGACGCTCTTCCCGTTGAATTTGAGGATGATGTCGCTCACTTCCACGCCTGCCTTGTCGGCCGGGCCGCCCTTCTCCACCGCATTGACCAAGGCCCCCTGCGGCTTTGACAGACCGAAGGAATCGGCCAGCTCTTTGGTCACTTCCTGTATCACCACGCCGATGCGGCCGCGGCTCACGCGCCCGCTGTTGCGCAGCTGGCTTTGCACGTCCAGTGCAATATCGATGGGGATGGCGAAGGACAGTCCCATGTAGCCGCCGGTGCGGCTGTAAATCTGCGAATTGATGCCGACCACCTCGCCGCGCAGATTGAACAGCGGGCCGCCCGAATTGCCCGGATTTACGGCGGCATCGGTCTGGATGAATGGCACCAGATTTTCCTGCGGCAGCGAGCGCGCCTTGCCGCTGACGATGCCGGCGGTGACGGTATTGTCGAAGCCGAAAGGCGATCCGATTGCGAGCACCCATTCGCCCACCTTGAGTTTGTTCGGGTCGCCGAGCTTGACCACCGGCAGGCCGGCGGCGTCGATCTTGATCAGCGCCACGTCGGTGCGCTTGTCCGCGCCTATTACCTTGGCCTTGAATTCGCGCTTGTCTATCAGGCGCACATTGATTTCGTCGGCGTCGTTGACGACGTGGGCATTGGTAAGGATATATCCGTCGGCACTGATGATGAAGCCCGAGCCGAGCGAACGGGTCGAAAACTCATGCGGCGTCTCACCCTGGTTCGGCGGCATGAAGCGGCGGAAGAACTCGAAGAACGGATCGTCCTCGTCCAGATTCGGCATTTGCGGCAGCTGCGGGTGTGCGCGCACCGTCTGCGCCGTGCTTATATTGACTACGGCCGGCCCCTGCTGCTCCACCAGTTCGGTGAAATCGGGCAGCTCGCGCGCCTGGGCATGGGTGCCGAGCGGAAGCAGCAGCACCAGCCACAGAAGCAGTGTTTTTCGCATCGTAATATCCCCTTGTTGCGTTACGCTGAGTATTGCAAAACGACTCTGAAACAAGCCTGCGGCGAACACAGGCCCCCGATCACGGCATACGGTATTTCACCGATTCCGCCAGCTTTTTCACGCTTTCGGCGGGCACTTCCCCAACTACGGTCACCAGGTAGTCCGCCACTTTGCGGCTGTAGATATTGATCGCGCCCTGGTGTGACAAGCCCGCCGGCGGCATCGAGGTCTTGTTCGCCAGGGGTTCGATGAACACCGACAGCGCAATCAGCCCGTCGGAGTAAATCACATGGCCGACTTCGCTCGATCCGCCCTGGGTGCGTTTCATCTCGGTTATCTTCCTGAAACCCGGCAGTTCCGGATCGATGCTCCAGCCCGATGCCGCGAGGCTGGCCGCGGCGGCCCCCGTCTCTTCGACATGCCAGGCGCGCGATTCGGCGAGAAATCTGGACTTGAGCTGCTTCTGGTCGATCTTTCCGCCAATGCGGATTTCGGTGAACGCGAACTGCTCGAGCGGCTCGTTCTTGTCGTTAAAGGTCTGCGATTTGAGCAGCATGCCGGTCTTGATGTCTGCCCACAGTTTGCGCCCGTAGCGCAGCTTGTCCCTGGGCTGCAGCACAATCGCCTGGCATTCGTGCCCGGCCACGCGCTCAATCGCCCCAGCGCGCACATCGTAGTGCTCGCCGATATCCTGCAGGTTTTCCGGCAACAGCGCCGGAAACACCTTGTGGTCCGTCTGCTTGTCTATCTTGATCGTCTTGCTGCCGGGCAGATAGCACTTTACCTCGTCGCCGCTGCGCACGACCTCCCGCGGCTGGCCGTCCAGCGTTTCCAGCCGTTCGCGCGTGCCATGACTGCCGACGCTGTGGACAATGCGCAGCGTTTCCGCCTGGTCGCCGTTGCGATAGATGAAGGTCCCGGTGTAGCTGAGCTTTTGCGTCGCCGCATGGATGCGCTGCAGCCACGCCAGCGCATCGCCATCGGCATGCGCCACCTGTACCGACAGGGCGAGCAGCAGCGCAGCCAGGATCCTCATCTACTTGCGCTGTTCTGCTCTACAGCTACGGTGCGAACATAGGTCGCGACCCCCTGTATCGCATTGCTCGGGGAATAGCGTTGGTGAGCGAGCAGATAATCGTTAATCGCCGGTCCTGCGGCCACCGCCACAGGCTGGAGATGGGGCGCGGGGACTGCGGCAAGCTGGACCGACTCCTGCACCGTGGGAACCACGGCAACTTGCGCCGAATCCTGCTGCGTTCCAGACAGGGCGAACCAGCTGACAAGGGCCATCGCGGCCACGCTCGCAGCCAGCGACATGGCGCTCCAGCGCAGCTTTTCCGCCTTGCTGCGCCGCTGCGGCACGAATACCGTGGGTTCGGCGTCGATCCGGGCGCGGATCGACGCGCACAAATCCGGGCCATCGACGCCGCGCAAGGCGTCTCCGATCAGATGATAGCAATCCCAGTCGCGACGCAGCTGCGCGTCGCGCTTGATTTGAGGCAGCAGCCCGGCGGCCTGCTCGCGGCTCAATTCGTCGTCCATCCACGCGGACAAAGTCTCTTTCATGGCGTCACCATCTCTTGTCTTTTGAAATGTCCAGCAACGGCCGCAATTCCGTGGCTATCGCTTCGCGTGCGCGGAAAATGCGGGAACGCACGGTCCCGATCGGGCAGTCCATGATCCTCGCGATATCCTCGTAGCTCATGCCCTCGATCTCGCGCAATACAATCGCCGCCTTCAGTTCCTCAGGCAGCTGATCCATGCTTTGGTTCACGGTTTGCGCAATCTGCTTGCTCATCAGCAGATTCTCCGGCGTATTCAGGTCGCGCAGCTGGTCGCCGTCGTCGAACGTTTCCGCCTCTTCCGAATCGTAGTTGGTCGTGGTGGGGACACGCCGGCCCATCGACGCCAGGTAGTTCTTGGCGGTATTGATGCCGATCCGATAGAGCCAGGTATAGAAGGCACTGTCACCGCGAAAGGAGGGCAAAGCGCGGTAGGCCTTGATGAAAGCTTCCTGCGTTACATCCTCGACCTCGCCCGCATCGCGAATGAAACGCGATAGCAGGCGCCCGAGCTTGCGCTGATATTTGCTGACCAGCAGGTCGAATGCGTTCTTGTCGCCCTGTTGCGCACGCTCGACCAGTTGTTGGTCAATGTCGCGCTCACTCATGCGCCGCCCTTCCCCGGAGCCTTGAGGCTCATTTTCCTTATTCGCGCCCAAGCACCCGTGAGTATACCCCAACTCTACGGGCGTCCGCGGGAATGCCACCCCGGGGACGAAGTCCAGTTCGAGCATTTCGATCGGCGTCGAACTGCTACCGGGGAATTTCAATCCATGCCTCCCGCCTGTAAGACGATCATTCTGTGACTCGTGGCGGCACAATTAGTTCATTGCGGTCCGAGGCGCCAGCGCAGCCACACTCGCAGCCGGCGCAGCTCGTCGGGCGCGGCCGCGTCCGGCAGCAGCACCAGGGAACGGCGGCGGCGCCCGTTCTCACTCAGCATGAGCACCACCAGCCAGCGCGATACGTAGCTGCCGGGCAGTATCGTCGCTTCCTGCCAGTTTCCCAGCCCATCCTGGCAGCGAACTCCGCCTTTCGCGTCGAGCTCCAGCGTGCGTACGGCGGAATGCCGTTGCTGCAGCGCCTGCGCGCAATGCCAGGCCCAGGCGAGGGTAATGCCCGCCGCAATCGGCAGGAATGCCGCCATCGGAAGGCTGATCCAGGCGCAGGCGAGCGCCGCTCCCGCCATGGCGGTCAGCGCCAGGGCGAGAATGCGTGACGGTTTAAGGGAGACGCTTAGGGCCTGGGTCAAACCCGGGTGAATACCAGGGTGCCGTTGGTTCCGCCGAAGCCGAAGGAATTCGACAGCGCCACCTCGATTTTCATCTGGCGCGCCGTGTTCGGCACGTAGTCCAGGTCGCATTGCGGATCCTGGTTGAACATATTGGTCGTAGGCGGCGCCACCTGGTTGAACACGGCCAAGGCCGAGAATACCGCTTCGACGCCGCCTGCCGCGCCCAACAGGTGCCCGGTCATGGATTTGGTGGAACTGACCGCAACCTTCTTCGCATGCGCGCCCAGGCTGCGCTTTACCGCAGTGGTTTCGGCGAGGTCGCCCAGCGGCGTCGAGGTGCCATGGGCATTGATGTAATCGACCTGGTCGGCGTTCAGGCGCGCGTTGCGCAGCGCGGCGTCCATGCAGCGCGCCGCCCCTTCACCGTCTTCGCGCGGCGCAGTCATGTGATAGGCGTCGCCGCTCATGCCATAGCCGGGAAGTTCGGCATAGATCCGGGCGCCGCGCGCCTTGGCGTGCTCGTATTCTTCCAGCACCAGCACCCCTGCGCCCTCACCCAGCACGAAGCCGTCGCGGTCGCGGTCCCAGGGTCGGCTCGCCGTGGCCGGATCGTCATTGCGGGTCGACAGCGCGCGCGCCTG
>JAAOZY010000447.1 GCA_012274205.1 Betaproteobacteria bacterium | reverse complement strand
TTGTCGGGCTCCACTGCGCGGGCGAAATCGATGTTGGCCAGGGTGTACTCATGGCCGCTGTACACCAGCGTGTCCTCCGGCAGCGCTGCAAGTTTTTGCAGCGAATCGCTCATCTGCTGCGCCGTCCCCTCGAACAGGCGCCCGCAGCCGCAGGCGAACAGCGTGTCGCCGCAGAACAGTGAATTTGCGCCATAATAGGCGATGTGTGCCCGGGTATGCCCGGGTATGTCGAGCACGCGAAAGCGCAATCCCAGTTGTGGAATCCCGATCTCGTCGCCCTCATGCACGGGGTGGGTGAGCGTGGCTATAGGCTCGCCGCTCGGACCGTATACGGGAACGGCGTGATGGGCGAGCAGTTCGGCCACCGCCGACGTGATCGGGGTGATGGTGGGTGGCGAGGATGGCGCACAGTTCCAGTTGCTCGCGCCGCAGGTAATCGAGCACGGGTTGTGCATCCCCCGGATCGACCACGGCGGCGAATCTGTGCTTGCGCAGGGTCCAGATGTAATTATCCGTGAACGCGCGCAGCGGAACGACTTCGAAATCATCGGTATCGGACATAGGCCTAGTGTTGGTGGAAGCGCAGAAAAAGTCAACCTTGTCCGAATGGTTTGCCACCCCCAAGGGCGAGTACGTCCTGCGCTGGGAGCAGGGCCAGTTCGACAGCGCGGTGGAGGACGTGTTCGGCTTCAACGCGGTGCAGATCGGCCTGCCCGGAATCGACCTGCTGCGCCGCAATCGCATCGCGCTGCGCACTCGCGTGGGCCCGGATTGCGCCAGTGACCTGGTCGCGGACAGCGGTGCGCTGCCCCTCGCCAGCGGCAGCATCGACCTGGTGGTGCTGCCGCATGTACTCGAATTCAGCCCGCATCCGCACCGCATACTGCGCGAGGCCGCGCGCGTGCTGATGCCGGACGGGCAGATCGTGATCTCCGGCTTCAATCCGCTCAGCCTGTGGGGCATGCGGCGCGCACTGCGCCCGGACCGCAACGAATACCCGTGGTGCGGTCGCTTCATCGGATTGTTGCGCCTGAAGGACTGGCTGCAACTGCTGAGCTTCGAGCTGAACGGCGGCCGCTTCGGCTGCTACGCACCACCGTTCGCGCACACGAAATGGCTGGTGCGTGCCGCCTTCATGGAGAAGGCAGGCGAGCGCTGGTGGCCGATCGCCGGCGGCGTCTACGTCGTGCGCGCAATCAAGCGCACGGCTGGCATGCGCCTGGTGATGCCGAAATGGCGCAGCCAGACGGCGCCGGCGAAGTCGCTGTCGACCGTTACGCAGAACAATCACCACCGCAGCGGGACAGAAACTTGAGCGCAGCGGCGGAAACGGTGCGGGTGCGCATTTATACCGATGGCGCCTGCAAAGGCAATCCCGGGCCGGGCGGCTGGGGCGCGCTGCTGCAGTTCGACGGCCGCGAAAGGGAACTTTGCGGCGGCGAGCCCGACACGACCAACAATCGCATGGAGCTCACCGCGGTGATTCGCGCGCTGGAGGCGCTCAAGCGGCCCTGCGACATCGATATCTACACCGACTCGCAATATGTGCAGAAAGGAATCAGCGAGTGGATTTCGGCATGGAAACGGCGCGGCTGGAAGACTGTGGACAAGAAACCGGTCAAGAATGTAGACCTGTGGCTGGAGCTGGATCAGCTGGTCGCGGCTCACGCCATACGCTGGCACTGGGTGAAAGGGCATGCCGGCCACGCGGAGAATGAGCGCGCCGACCAGTTAGCCAATCGCGGCATCGGCAGCGCCGGCCGCTGCGGCTGAGCGGCAGGCGCGGCCTGCGGCCGGCCGATGCTGAAATGCGGGCGCAAGGCGCGCGCACGCGGCGTGATTGGTTATAATTCTGCTCGCCTTACGGCTGTCCTTACGATTGGATTCCCCGCCGATGAAGATGCAAGCGATCCCTTTTGCCCGGAGCGTTGCGCTCGTGCGCCGCGCAGCGCGGCACCTTGATCTTGTCCTGTCCTGCGCCGCGCTCGCCGGGCTGCTCGCGGGCTGCGGCGACAGTCGAAACGATGCAGCCGCCGCGCCGAAGCCGGCTGCTGCGCTGCCGGCAGCGGTGCAGCAGGTTGAGCCGCAGCGCGTGCCGATCGCGGTCGAGGCCGTCGGCCAGGTCGAAGGGTCGAAGGAGGTCGAAGTCAGGGCGCGCGTGTCTGGCATATTGCTGAAGCGCACCTATAACGAAGGCGATGTCGTCGCCGCTGGCGCGACCTTGTTCAAGATCGACCCGGCACCGTTCGAAATCGCGCTGGCCCAGGCCAGGGCGCAGCTGGCACAGGAGCAGGCGCGCAACGAGCAGGCAAAGCGCGAAGCGGCGCGCCTGAAACGGCTGGCTGCGGAAAAGGCAATCAGTCAAAGGGAATTCGACGACGCGAGCTCCGGCCTCAAACTCTCGGACGCTACGCTGCTGGCGGCCCAGGCCAAGGTAAAGGAGGCAGAGCTGAACCTGTCCTATACCACCGTCACCGCACCGGTCGCCGGCACCAGCGGGCGTGCGCTGCGCTCTGAAGGCAGCCTGGTGTCGGCGGGCGCCGACAGCCTGCTCACCACCGTCAATCAGGTGAACCCGATCTGGGTGCGCTTCAGCCTTTCCGAATCCGATCTGGACAAACTGCCGCAAAGGCGGCTGGTCAGCGGCGTGCCGGTGGAGGTGCGCCTGACGCTTCCCGACGGCAGTCGCTATCCGGGCAAGGGGCGCATCAACTTTGCGGCTACCCAGATCGATCCAAAACTGGGCACACAGCAGCTGCGTGCCGCATTCGACAATGCGAAACTGCAGTTGCTGCCGGGACAGTTCGTGCGGGTGCAGTTGGTCGCAGGGCAGCGCGACAACGTGTTTCTCGTGCCGCAGACCGCTGTGATGCAGGCCGAGAAGGGGCAATTCGTGTTCGTGCTGGACAAAGACAGCAAAGCGGCGATACGGCCGATACGCACCGGCGATTGGGTGGGCAGTGACTGGATCGTTCTGGAGGGGCTTGCCGCCGGCGACAAGGTCATCGTGGATAACCTGCTAAAACTGCGCCCGGGGGAGGAGATCAGCCCACTGGCTCCGGCCGAGGGCAAGTCCTCCAAGCCTAGTCCCGCGCCGGCCAGGTAGACGCTGCCCGCATGCTGTCGCATTTCTTCATTCGCCGGCCGATTTTCGCCGCGGTTATTGCGATCGTCATTACGATCGCGGGCCTGGTGGCTTCCCAGGTATTGCCGATCGCGCAGTATCCGGACATCGCGCCGCCCACGGTCGCGATTACGGCCGCCTATCCGGGTGCGAGCGCTGAAACGCTGGCCAAAACCGTGGCTGCGCCGATCGAGGAGCAGCTTTCCGGCGTCGAAAACCTGATTTACTTCGACTCCACGTCGGCGTCGAACGGCACTGTCACGATCACGGCGACATTCGAAGTCGGCACCGACATCAACAATGCCGTCATCCAGGTGAACAATCGGGTGCAGATCGCATTGCCGCGCCTGCCCGACGACGTGCGCCGCAGCGGGGTTGTGGTGCAGAAGCGGTCGCGCGACATCCTGATGGCGGTGGCGGTGAGCTCGGTCGACCCGCGCTACGACACGCTGTTCCTGTCCAATTTCATCACCGTCAACGTGCTCGACATCCTCAAGCGCCTGCCGGGCGTGGCCGATGCCTCTATTTTTGGCGCGCGCGACTATTCCATGCGCGTGTGGCTGCGGCCGGATCGCATGGCGCAGCTGGGCCTCACCACCACCGATGTCGCCAACGCCATCCGCGCGCAGAACAACCAGTATGCGGCCGGCAAGATCGGGCAGGAGCCTGCACCTGCCGGCCAACCGCTGGTCTATACCGTCACCGCGCGCGGGCGGCTGGTCGAGCCGAAGGACTTCGGCGACATCATCCTGCGCGCCAGCGGGCCTAACGGCGTGCTGCGGGTAAAGGATGTAGCCCGCATCGAGCTCGGCGCGCAGAGCTACGACCAGTTCACCACGGTGGACGGCAAGCCGACCATAGGCATCGCCATCTTCCTGCAATCGGGCGCGAACGCGCTCAAGGTCGGCGATTCGGTGCGCAGGGCAATGACCGAATTGTCGAAAACGTTCCCGCAGGGCGTCAATTTCCTGATTCCGTACGACACCACGCGCGTGGTCGACGCCTCGATCAAGGAGGTGATTCACACGCTGCTCGAAGCCGCGCTGCTGGTGCTGATCGTGGTGTTCGTGTTCCTGCAAAGCTGGCGCGCTGCGCTGATTCCTTTCGTCGCCGTGCCGGTGTCGCTGATCGGCGCCTTCGCGGGCCTGTATGTATTCGGCTTTTCCATCAATACGCTGACGCTGTTCGCCATCGTGCTGGCGACCGGCATCGTGGTCGACGACGCGATCGTGGTGCTGGAGAACGTCGAGCGGCTCATGGCCGAGCGCGGCCTGACGCCGCGCGAGGCCGCGTTCGAGTCCATGACCGAAGTGACCACTGCGATCATCGCGATCGAACTGGTGCTGCTTGCGGTGTTCGTGCCGGTCGCATTTCTCGGCGGGCTCGCCGGGCAGCTGTACAAGCAATTCGCGGTCACGGTCGCCACTGCGGTGTCCATTTCCGGCATTCTCGCGCTGACGCTGACGCCGGCGCTGTGCGCGCTGCTGCTCAAGCCCGCCCATCACGAGGCGCGCGCGTTTCACCCGTTTAATGTTGCATTCGCCTGGGTCACGGCCAAGTACACCAAAGGGGTGAACCGGGTGATTCACCATGTTTGGCTGGCGCTGCTTGCGTTTGCGCTGGTGATCGCTGCGGCGGCATGGCTGCTGAAGATCATCCCCGGCAGCCTGGTGCCGATCGAGGACTCGGGCTATTTTTACGGCGCGATCGTGCTGCCCGATGGCGCTTCGCTCGGACGCACCGGCAAGCTTGGGGCGGAGGTGCAGCAGACGATGGTGCGCAACCCGGCGGTGGAGCACGTGTTCGTCGTCAACGGCTTCGACCTCGTGGGCGGCGGCAACAAGACCAACTCTGCGACCATGTTCATCACGCTCAAGCCATGGGGGGAGCGCCGGGAGTCAGTCACCGATATCATCAAGTACATGTCGGCGCAGGGGGCGCTGCAGCGCGATGGCCTGGTGTTCGCGTTCAACGCGCCGCCGATCCGCGGTCTGGGGACCGCGGGCGGATTCGAAGTCTACGTGCAGAATCGCGCCGATGCGGACCCGAACAAACTGGAGAAGGTGGTGCAGAAGTTCGTCGGCGAGCTGCGCAAGCAGCCGGAACTCGCGGGCGTCAACACCTTCTTCCGTCCCAGCGTGCCGCAACTCTACGTCGAAGTCGACCGGGAAAAGGCGCTCGCGCTGGGCGTGCCGGTGACCGACGTGTTCGACGCGCTGCAAGGCACCATGGGGTCCTTGTACGTCAACGACTTCAACAAGTTCGGCCGCACCTACCGCGTGCAAATCCAGGCCGACGCGCCCTACCGCGCGCGGCCAGAGGACCTGGGCAATGTCTATGTGCGTTCGGCGGGGGGCGACATGGTCCCGGTCAAGTCGCTGATCCACACCAAGGCCATCGTCGGTCCGGACCAGTTCGATCGATTCAACGGCTTCGTTGCGGCGAAGGTATTGGGCGGCGCCGCGCCTGGGGTCAGTTCGGGTCAGGCCATCAGCGTGGTGGAGCAGGTCGCGGCGAAAGTGCTGCCCCAAGGCTATTACATGGCATGGACCGGGCAGGCGTTCCAGGAACAGCGCGCCGGGAGCGCCTCGACCATCGCGTTCGTTTTCGCGCTGGTGATGGTGTTTCTGATCCTCGCCGCACAGTACGAGCGCTGGTCGCTGCCGGTCGCGGTATTGCTGGCCGTGCCGTTCGCCGTTCTCGGTGCGCTGCTCGCGGTGCTGGCGCTGCGCATGAGCAACGACATCTATTTCCAGATCGGCCTGGTGACGCTGATCGGCCTTGCGGCGAAGAACGCGATCCTGATCGTCGAATTCGCGGTGCAAAACGTAGATGCGGGCATGAGCGTGGCCGATGCCGCAGTGCAGGCGGCGCGCCAGCGCTTTCGCCCGATCGTCATGACTTCGCTCGCTTTCATGTTCGGCGTGCTGCCGCTGGTCGTCGCCACCGGCGCCGGCGCGGCCGCGCGCCGCTCGATGGGAACCGGCGTGTTCGGCGGCATGTTCGTCGCGACCTTCGTCGCCACCCTGTTCGTGCCGCTGTTCTTCACGCTGCTGGGGCGGCGCAAGGCGAAGCGCGATGCGGCGCCTGCGGCGGCGGCGGAGGATGCGCTGTGAGCAGGGCGCTGCAAACCGTGCTGTGCGCCGCGCTGCTTGGCGGCTGCGCTGCAGTCGGCCCCGACTACCAGCGTCCGGAGCTCGAGCTGCCGGGTTTCTATGCCGACGCGCCGGAGGGCAGCGGCGAACCTGCAGCCATCGATCCCGAATGGTGGAAGCTGTACGCCGACCAGCGGCTGGATCAGCTTGTGGCCGACGCGCTGCAACGCAATGCCGACATGCGGCTCGCGGTCGCGCGCATCGAGGAGGCGGACGCAAATCTGCGCGAGGCCGGCGCGGCTTTCCTGCCCGAGGTCGATCTGAACGCGGTTCCGGCGCGCTCGCGCATCAGCAGCCGCACCGCGACTCCGATCCCCTCGACCGTCCCTCTTGTGCGCAACGATATCCGCCTAACCCTGGGAACTTCGTTCGAGATCGACTTCTGGGGCAAGCTGCGCCGCGCGCTCGAGGCGACGCGCGCGCTCGCACTGGGTTCACGCTACGCGCGCGAGGTGGTCAGGCTGTCGCTGGCGGGCCTCACGAGCCAGGCGTATTTTTCGCTGCGCGCGCTCGATACGCAGTCCGCGCTCGCGCGCAATACGCTTGCCAGCCGCAAGGAGACCCTGAACATGGTGCGCCACCGGGCGCAGGGCGGCATCGCGTCGGATCTGGACCTTAGCCAGGCGGAGTTCGCGCGCGCCGATGCTGCGGCGCAGTTGAATGAGTTCGAGCGCCAGCGCGCGCTCATCGAACACCAGCTGGCCACGCTCAGCGGCCGGCTCGATCTTGCGCTGCCCGCCGGCGACCTGCTCGCGCTGCCGCTGCCGCCGGCGCCACCGGCCGGGCTGCCCTCCGCACTGCTGCAGCGCCGGCCGGACGTGCGGCAGGCCGAGCAGCTGCTGATCGCGAGCAACGCCCAGATCGGCATCGCGCGGGCGGCCATGTTCCCGAGCATTTCCCTGACCTCCTATTACGGCGGCCAGAGCCAGGCGCTGTCCTCCCTGCTCAGCAGCGGCGGCCGCATCTGGTCGCTGGGCTTTGGCCTGGGGCTGCCGGTATTCGATGCAGGACGCTTTGCCGCCCGCACCCAGGCCGCCGAGGCGCGGCAGAAGCAGGCTGTCGCCGCCTACCAGAAAAGCGTCGAAACCGCATTTCGCGAAGTCGGCGATGCGCTGGTCACGGCGAGGCAGACGGCGGCGGCCGAAGCGGACCAGCAGGCGCGCGTAGAGGCCGCGCGCAACGCGCTGCGCCTGGCCCGTCTGCGCTACGAGGAGGGCTATTCTGCGTTTCTCGAAGTCCTGGATGCGCAGCGCGCGGCGAACGATGCCGAGCAGGCTTTCGTGCGCAACCGCCAATTGCGCCTGTCTGCCAGCGTGGACCTGATGAAGGCGCTGGGCGGCGGCTGG
>JAAOZY010000446.1 GCA_012274205.1 Betaproteobacteria bacterium | reverse complement strand
CTCATTACCGCCTTTGCCAAAGTCGGGTTTTCCGGCGACTTCGGCGGCAGCTATTTTCTATCCAAGCTCGTCGGCACCGGAACAGCGCGCGAACTGTATTACCTGGGCGAGCCGCTGGATGCCGCGCGCGCGCTCGCCCTGGGCCTGGTCAACACGGTCGTGCCGGATTTCGAACTGCTGGACGCGACCATGTCGCTGGCGCGGCGCCTCGCCAGCGGTCCGGGCATCGCGCTCGGCCTGATGAAAAAAAATTTCAATGCCGCCGAAAACGGCACGCTGGCCGAACTGCTGGACCTGGAGGCCTTGCACCAGGTCAGCACCGCAAGGACCGAGGATCACCAGGAGGCGGCGCGCGCCTTTGTCGACAAGCGCGCGCCGGTATTCAAAGGCCGCTGACGGTCAGGGACCGGACGGCGCAGCCATCCGCTATCGGTACTGACCGCTCGCCGCCGCTCGCACGCAGCTCACAGGCGGCTCAGCATGGGCCAGAGCGCATCGGCGCCCTGCCCCGCAACCAGACGGCCCAGCCGGCTCTGCCAGCAGGTTTCATTGCCGAATTCGTCGCGCCAGGACCACAGCCGGCGCGTGCTGTAATGCAAATTGTGCTCGCGCGTGTAGCCCATCGCGCCGTGCACCTGGTGCGCGATCTCGGCGCCCTTGCCGGCCGCTTCGCCGGTGCGCGCTTTGGCCACCGCGACCGCGAACTCATCCGGCGCAAGCGCCGACGCCTCGACTGCGGCATCCGCAGCCGCGCTCGCCGCCGCGACCTGCCCGGCGAGCTGCGCCAGCATGTGCTGTATCGCCTGGAATTTGGCGATCGGCCGGCCGAACTGGACGCGCTCGTTCGCGTACAGCAGCGAATATTCCAGCGCGCGCTCCAGCGCGCCGGCCATCTGCACGCTGCGGCAGAGCGCGCCTTCGGTTTCGAGGCGGGCCAGCGCCCCGTCCAGGGGCGCAAATGCCAACAGCGGCGTGCGCTCGAACGCGAGGATCGCGCGCGGCTCGCCCGCCAGGTTCTTTTCCGTGCCGCGCAGCGCGCCGGTGGTCGAGACCAGCCCCACCACGTCCTTGCCATCGAGCACGCCGGCCACCACGGCATGCGCGCACACATCGCCCCAAGGCACCCGCCGCACCGTCCCCCGCACGGTCGCGCCCGAAACGCCGCGCAGGAATTCGAGCCGCTCGCCGTTTCGTACCGGCGCGAGCGTCAGCGCGCCCTGCGGCACCGCCAGCCCCGCGGCACAGAGCAGACGGCCGGCGAGCATGGTCTCCGCCAGCGGCAGCGGCGCCGCATGATAGGCGCTGCGGCGCAGCGCAAACATCGCATCCTCGAACTCCATGCCCGCGCCCCCGGCCGCCTCCGGCAGTGCGGCGCGATCCAGACCCACTTGTTCCAGCGCCTGCCACAGCGCCGCCGGCCATGTGCCCGCTTCAGCGGATTCGCGCACCGGCCGGTCGCAATGCGCGCCGAAAATCCGGTCCACGGTCATCTGCAGGTCGCTGCGCAGCGCGCTCATCGCAGCCCCAATCCGCGCGCGATCATGCCGCGCAGAATCTCGCGCGTGCCGCCGCGTATGGTGAAGCCCGGCGCGCGCAGGATGCCCATGCCGAGCAGTTCCGCGTAGCTCGTACCCTCGCCCAGGGTCGGCTCGGTCGAAATCAGCTGGCGGAAGGTCTCCGGAATCTCGCGCTCGAATGCGGTGCCCATGTCCTTGACCAGGGCCGCCTCGACCGCCGGCTGCGCGCCGCGCTCGAGCATGCCCGCGACCGAGCTCGACATGCGCCGCAGCGTCGCCAGGTGCGCGACGAAGCGGCCGATCTCGTTGGCGGCGCGCGCATCGGGCTCGGCGCCGACGGCGCGGATCGATTCCACCAGCAGCTGGTAGGTGCTGAGGAATCGGTCCGGGCCGGAGCGCTCGAACGCAAGTTCGCCCGTCACCAGCTTCCAGCCCATGCCGGGTTCACCCATGACCATGTCCTCGGGCACGAAATATCCGTCGAACACGACTTCATTGAAATCGTGGCCGCCGTAGAGATTGTAGATCGGCCGCACGCTGACGCCGGGCTGCGCCAGGTCGACGATGAACTGCGTCATGCCGGCGTGGCGGTCCTCCTCCCTGGGCGCGGTGCGCGCGAGCGCAATCAGATAATTGGTGCGGTGCGCGCCGCTGGTCCAGACCTTGGTGCCGCTGATGCTCCAGCCGCCCTCCACCTTGCTCGCGCGCGTGCGCACGGCGGCCAGATCCGAGCCGGAGTCGGGCTCGCTCATGCCGATGCTGAAATAGCACGCGCCGGCGGCAATGCGCGGCAGGATGGACTGCTTCGCGCGCTCGCTACCGTGGCGCAGGATCTGGTTGCCGCTCTGCCGGTCGGCGACCCAGTGCGCGCCCACCGGCGCACCGCCGGCGAGCATTTCCTCGGTGACGACGTAGCGCTCCAGTGCCGAGCGCTCGTGGCCGCCGTATTGTTTCGGCCAGCGCATGCCGATGTAGCCGCGTTCGCCGCATTTGCGGCTGAAATCCGGATCGAAGGACGACCAGGAGTTGCGGCTCGGCGTGAACGCGCCGCGCGCGACCTCCGCCGCGATGAATGCGCGCACCTCGGCGCGCAGCGCCTGCGCCGCCGGCGGTATGCGCACCGGATCGAAGCTGAATTCGTGCATGTGTGCTCCCGGTATTCTTCCGTGCCGGCCTGCGATCGACGGGTCCAGGCGCGACGCGGCCAATATAGCCGAGACATCGCAGCCGCGCAAAAGGTAAAATCGCTGCGCAGCGCACAGTCCATCGATGGCGACCGATCGGCAGATACAGCGTTCCGGCGAGCCGGCCACACCCTGAT
>JAAOZY010000445.1 GCA_012274205.1 Betaproteobacteria bacterium | reverse complement strand
GACAGGGACGGATGCGCGTGGCAGATGCGCGCGATGTCCTCGGCGCTGGCGCCGAATTCCATCGCCATCACCGCTTCCGCGATCATCTCCGAGGCGTGCGATCCGATGATGTGGATGCCGAGCACGCGATCGGTCCTGGCGTCGGCGAGGATTTTCACGAAGCCGGCGGTCTCGTCCTGGCCCATGGCGCGTCCGTTGTGCGAAAACGGCACCTGCCCGACGCGGTAGGCAATGCCTTCGGCCTTCAGCTGCTGCTCGGGCTTGCCCACCCAGGCGATTTCCGGCGCCGTATAGATGACCCAGGGAATGGTGTCGAGATTGACGTGTCCCGCCTGGCCGGCGATGCGCTCGGCCACCATCACGCCCTCGTCCATGCCCTTGTGCGCAAGCATCGGGCCGCGCACCACGTCGCCCACCGCGTACACATTGGGCAGGCTGGTGCGGCAATGCTCGTCCACCTCGACCAGGCCGCGCTCGTCGATCTTGAGCCCCACCGTCGAGGCGCCGAGGTCGCGCGTATTCGGCACACGCCCGACCGACACCACCAGCTTGTTGCAGTCCAGCGCCTGCTTGCCTTCGCTGCTTTCGTATTC
This sequence comes from Betaproteobacteria bacterium, assembly GCA_012274205.1. Classification (GTDB taxonomy): domain Bacteria; phylum Pseudomonadota; class Gammaproteobacteria; order Burkholderiales; family SG8-39; genus 2-12-FULL-64-23. The sequence goes on along the minus strand of JAAOZY010000445.1, from coordinate 7,839 downwards.
GATGGTCAAACCGCGCTTGCCGCGGCTGAGCTTGCCGATCTTCACCCCGAGCTTGATCTCCAGCCCCTGCTCCTTGGAGAATATCTTCCACGCTTCCTTCGCCACTGCGTCGTCCGCGGCGGCGAGAAAATTCGGCAGCGCCTCGAGGATGGTGACCTTCGCGCCCAGCCGCCGCCACACGCTGCCCAATTCCAGCCCGATCACCCCGGCGCCGATCACGCCGAGCTTTTCCGGCACCGCGTTCAGGGCGAGCGCACCGACGTTGTCGCACACGGTCTCGTTGTCCACTTCGATGCCCGGCAGATGGCGCGCGGTGGAGCCGGTTGCGATGATCACATGATTCGCCTCTACCGTCTCCGCGCTGCCGCCGTCCGCGACCTCGATCTGGTATTTCTCGCCGCCGCCGGCGAATTTGCCGTGGCCTTTGAGCCAGGTGATCTTGTTCTTCCGGAACAGCATCTCGATGCCGCCGGTAAGCTGCGCCACGATCCTGTCCTTGCGCGCCTGCATCTTGGCGACGTCGATCTTCGCGCCAGTCACGGAAATGCCGTGGTTGCCGAACTTGTAGGCGACGCGTTCGTAGTTTTCGGAGGACTCGAGCAACGCCTTGGACGGGATGCACCCCACGTTGAGGCAGGTGCCGCCGAGCTTGGCTTCGCCCTTTTCGTTCTTCCACTCGTCGATGACTGCGGTGGAAAACCCGAGCTGGGCGCAGCGGATGGCGGCCACGTAACCGGCCGGGCCGGCGCCGATGACTACGACTTCGAACGATTTCAGCATGATTTGACTCTGTGTTGGCTACAAGGAACGCCGCCGGCGCAAGACGATCTGTTCGCCCCTGCCGCCTGCGGCGGCGAATTACAGCTCGAGCAGCAGGCGCATGGGGTCTTCCAGCGCTTCCTTCATCGCCACCAGCGACAGCACCGCCTCGCGACCGTCGATGATGCGATGGTCGTAGGACATGGCGAAGTAATTCATCGGCCGCACCACGACCTGCCCGTTCTCGACCATCGCCCGCTCCTTGGTAGCGTGGATCCCGAGTATGGCCGACTGCGGCGGATTGATGATCGGCGTGGACAGCATCGAGCCGAACACCCCGCCGTTGGAGATGGAAAACGTGCCGCCGGTGAGCTCTTCCATGGTGAGTTTGCCCTCGCCCGCGCGCTTGCCCAGGTCGGCGATGGTCTTCTCGATCTGGGCGAAGCTCATCTGGTCGGCGTCGCGCAGCACCGGTACCACCAGCCCGCGCGGGCTGCCCACGGCGACGCCGATGTCGAAATAGCCGTGATAGACGATTTCATTGCCGTCGACGGAGGCGTTGACGATCGGGTACTTCTTCAGCGCATAGACCGCCGCCTTGACGAAAAAGGACATGAAGCCGAGCTTCACGCCATGCTCCTTCTCGAACTTGTCCTTGTGCCTGGCGCGCAGGTCCATCACCGGCTGCATGTTGACTTCGTTGAAGGTGGTGAGGATGGCGGCGCTCGCCTGCGACTGCAGCAGGCGCTCGGCCACTCTTGCGCGCAGGCGCGACATCGGCACGCGCTGCTCCGGCCGGCCCGCCAGCAGCTTGTCCGCGTTGATCGGCGCCGGCACCCCCGGCAGCGCGGTCTGTGCGGCGGCCGGCGCCGCCGGCGCCGCTGCTGCCGCGGGCCGGGGGGCGGCACCGCCCTCCATGTGCGCGATGACATCGGCCTTGGTTACGCGGCCGTCGCGGCCGCTGCCGGCGATGGCCCTGGAATCCAGTTTGTGGTCCTCGACCATCTTGCGCGCGGCGGGCATCAGATTGCTCTGCTGTTCCAGCTGCTTTGCCGCTTGTGCCACCGGCGGCGCAGGCCGCTCCGCCGCCTTGGCCACAGTGGCAGCCGAGTCCGCTGCGGTATCGATCATCGCTATGACCTCGCCCGACACCACGGTGCCGCCGTCCGGCTTGATGATCTCGGTAATGACGCCGCCGGCCGGCGCCGGAAGCTCCAACACCACCTTGTCGGTCTCGACGTCGATGAGGTTTTCGTCGCGGGCGACGGCGTCGCCCGCCTTCTTGTGCCAGCTGAGCAGCGTGGCCTCGGCCACCGATTCGGACAGCTGCGGCACTTTCACTTCGACTAACATGATGGCTCCGTTCAGTTTTTTCGCCGCCTTCGGGTATCCCTTGGGCGGCGTACCGCAAAAACAGGTGCGCGCATCGCGCCCGGCTGTTGCCACGTTCGACCGGCACAGACTGCCGCGCCGGCCATCGCAATACTACAGTTGAACCGCTTGCCCCGTTGACAACTGCGCTTACTTCGACGTTCCCGCCGCCTTGAATTTGCCGAAGGCTGCGGCAACCAGCGCCTTCTGCTGTTCCTGGTGCTTGGCGTAATAGCCCACTGCAGGCGAAGCCGAGGAGGGCCGCCCTGCATAAAACAAATTCTGGTTCTCGCGCAGATTCTCGACGAAATAATGCTGCGTCTGGTACCAGGCACCCTGGTTCTGCGGCTCTTCCTGGCACCACACCACCTGGTTCGCATTCGGATAGCGCTTCATTTCCGCCGCGAACAGCTTGTGCGGGAAAGGATAGAGCTGCTCCACGCGGATGATCGCCGTGCCCTTGATATCGCCCTCGCGCCGCGCCGCCACCAGATCGAAATAGACCTTGCCGCTGCAGCAGATGATGCGCTTCACCGATTCCGGGTCGATGTGCTCTACCTCGCCGAGGACGGGATGGAACTGGCCGTTGGCAAATTCGGAAAGCGGCGACATCGCTTCCTTGTTGCGCAACAGCGACTTGGGCGTCATGACAATCAGCGGTTTCCGGAACGGCCGGATCATCTGGCGCCGCAGGAGGTGAAACATTTGCGCCGAGTTCGAGGGCACCACCACCTGCATATTGTGTTCCGCGCATAGCTGCAGGTAGCGCTCCAGTCGCGCCGAGGAATGCTCTGGCCCCTGACCCTCGTAGCCGTGCGGCAGCATCATTACCAGACCGCAGCTGCGGTTCCATTTGGCCTCGCCCGAGGAGATGAACTGGTCGATCACCACTTGGGCGCCGTTGGCAAAATCGCCGAACTGCGCTTCCCAAATGACCAGTTCCGTGGGCTCGGCAGTGGAATAGCCGTACTCGAAACCCAGCACCGCCTCCTCCGACAGGACGGAGTCGATCACCGTGAATGGCGCCTGCTTATCGGTGATGTGTTGCAGCGGAATGTAGGTGCCCGAATCCCACTTTTCCCGGTTCTGGTCGTGCAGCACGGCGTGGCGGTGGACGAAGGTGCCGCGACCGGAATCCTGTCCGGACAGGCGTACCGCATAGCCGCTCGTCACCAGGCTCGCATAGGCCAGGTGCTCGGCCATGCCCCAGTCGACCGGCAAGCGTCCCTCGCCCATGGCTTTGCGGTCGGCAAGCACTTTCTCCACCAGAGGGTGCACCTTGAAATTTGCCGGAATGTCGGTGATACGCTGCGCCATGCGCTGCAGCTCGGCCAGAGGCACCGCGGTGTCGGCCGCGTCGGTCCATTTGCGGTCGAGGAACGGCATCCAGTCAGCCGCGTATTTGCTCTTGAAATTGGAGATCACCGGGTCGACCGTATGCTGCCCCGCGTCGAGCGCGGTGCGCATGGTTCGAATCAGCTCATCGGGTTCCGTCTCTTTGACCACGCCTTGCACCGTCAGCTTGTCGGCGTAGAGCTTGCGCGTGCCCGGGTGCGCTGCGATCCGCTTGTACATCAGCGGCTGGGTTACCGAAGGCGTGTCCTGCTCGTTGTGCCCGAGTTTGCGAAAGCACACGATGTCCACGACAACGTCGCGGTGAAACTCCATGCGGTAGTCGAGTGCGAGTTGGGTCACCAGCACCACCGCTTCGGGGTCGTCGCCGTTGACGTGGAAAATCGGCGCCTCCACCATCTTGGCCACGTCGGTGCAATACAGGGTCGAGCGCGAATCGCGCGGGTCTGAAGTCGTAAATCCGATCTGATTGTTGATCACGACGTGCACCGTGCCGCCGGTGCCGTAGCCGCGCGTGTTGGACAAATTGAGGGTTTCCATCACCACGCCCTGGCCGGCAAACGCGGCGTCTCCATGCAACAGGATCGAAATCACCTGCGTTCCGTCCTTGTCGCCGCGGCGGCGCTGGCGTGCGCGCACCGAGCCTTCGACCACCGGATTGGCAATCTCCAGATGCGAGGGGTTGAACGCGAGCGACAGGTGCACCGGCCCGCCCGGCGTGGACACGTCGGACGAAAATCCCTTGTGGTATTTGACGTCGCCCGAATGCAGGTCGTCCGCGTGGATGCCCTCGAACTCGGCGAACAAATCCTTGGGCATCTTGCCAAGCACGTTGACGAGCAGGTTGAGGCGGCCGCGGTGCGCCATGCCGATGACGAGCTCCTGTACCCCCTGGCTGCCGCAGCGCTGGACCAGCTCGTCCACGCAGGCAATGACGCTCTCCCCGCCTTCCAGCGAGAAGCGCTTTTGCCCGACGTAGCGGGTATGCAGATACTTCTCCAGGGTCTCGGCCGCGGTAAGCCGGTCGAGGATGTGCTTTTTCGTTTCGGCAGAGAACGCGGGCACGGACCGGATCGACTCGAAGCGCTGCTGCACCCAGCGCTTCTGCGCCGGGTCGGTGATGTACATGTATTCGACGCCGATTGTGCCGCAATAAGTCTCGCGCAAGCCCTTGATGATCTCGCGCAGTGTCATGCGCTCCTGGCCGAAATACAGGCTGGCGGCATCGAACTGCGTGTCCATGTCGGTTTCTGCCAGATCGTAGAACGCGGCCTCCAGTTCCGGAATCTGCGGGCGCTCCTGGCGCTTGAGCGGGTCGAGTTGGGCCCAGCGCGAGCCCAGGTTCCGGTAGGCCGCAATCAGCTGCTGCACGTAGACTTGCTTGCGCGCTACCGTCAGATCGGTTTGCGTCGCTCCCGGGCGCAAGCTGCCCTGCTTGGCGCGCAATGCGAAGGATTCGACAATGGGCGCGTGCGCGACATCGCGGTCCTCGGCGCCCTTGCCCGGTCCCGCCACCAGCTGCATCTGGTCGAAATATGCGCGCCACTGCTCCGACACCGACCCTGGATTGTCGAGGTAGGACTCGTACAGATCCTCGATATACGGGGCATTGCCGCCGAAAAGATGGGAGTTGCTCTGAAAGTATTTCAGCATGCGGGCAGCTCGCCTCGGAAGGGTGGAAAACGGGACCTGCAAACAACACGAAGGCTACGCCGGGGCACCGCGTGTGCACGGCGCTCCGCGCGTACCCTTCGGGGCACAGCTTTATCTTGTCAGTCTTTTCAGCGTTTGTCGATAGGCATCACGTCGCGCTTGACCGGGCCGTTGTACAGCTGGCGCGGGCGGCCGATCTTGTACTCGGGATCGGTGATCATTTCCTGCCATTGCGCGATCCAGCCGACCGTGCGCGCCAGCGAGAAAATGCCGGTGAACATCGACACCGGAATGCCGAGCGCCTTCTGCACGATGCCGGAATAGTAGTCGACGTTCGGATAGAGCTTGCGCTTGACGAAATAGTCGTCTTCGAGCGCCACTTTTTCCAGCGCCATCGCCAGCTTGAACAGCGGGTCGTTCTCCAGGCCCAGCTCTCCCAGCACTTCGTAGCAGGTTTCGCGCATGAGCTTGGCGCGCGGATCGTAGTTCTTGTACACGCGGTGGCCGAAACCCATCAGGCGCGTCCCGGAGTTCGGATCCTTCGCCCTGGCGACGAATTCGCCGAGCTTGGCCGCGCCGCCCTGCGCCTGGAGTTCCTGCAGCATGTTGAGGCAGGCTTCGTTCGCGCCGCCGTGCGCCGGCCCCCACAGGCAGGCGACCCCGGCCGCGATCGCGGCAAACGGGTTGGTGCCGGACGAACCGCACAGGCGCACGGTGGAGGTCGATGCGTTCTGCTCGTGGTCCGCGTGCAGGATGAAGATGCGGTCCAGCGCGCGCACCACGACGTCATTGGGCTTGTATTCCTCGCACGGCGTGCCGAACATCATGCGCAGGAAATTGGCCGTATAGGACAGCTCATTGCGCGGATAGATGTAAGGCTGCCCCATGGAGTACTTGTACGACATCGCCACCAGCGTCGGCATTTTCGCGATCAGCCGCACCGCCGAGATATCGCGGTCCTTGGGATTGCTGATGTCGAGCGAGTCGTGATAGAACGCCGACATTGCGCCGACCAGGCCGGTCAGCACGGCCATCGGGTGCGCGTCGCGGCGGAAGCCGCGCATGAAGAACTGCATTTGCTCGTTCACCATGGTGTGGTGCGTCACCAGGTCTTCGAATTCCTGCTTCTGCTCCTTTTTTGGAAGCTCGCCGTACAGCAGCAGGTAGCAGGTCTCGAGGAAATCGCAATGCCCCGCGATTTGTTCGATCGGGTAGCCGCGATAGCGCAGTTCGCCCTTGTCGCCGTCGATATAGGTGATCTTCGAGCTGCAGGCCGCCGTAGACAGGAAGCCCGTGTCGTAGGTGAACATGCCGGTCTTGCCGTAGAGCGTGCGAATATCGATGACATCGGGGCCAACCGTGCCGCTCAGCACCGGAAAATCGATAGACTTGCCGTCGCCATAGTTGAGCGTGGCTTTACCAGTTGGCTCCATCATCATCTCCTTTGCATATCGTGAATCGAGCATTGATCGAACAAGCGGAACCGGCACGGTTCAGGAGTCGCGCAAACGCCACACCACTGCGGCGAGCCGCGCATCGCGGCGCCCGGCGCTCGCATGGATCAGCTGCAGCAGGTGTGGCCGCCAGTATAATTCAAAAGCGTTTCATACGAAGCCGGATGCGCGGCTCGACTGTCGAAAAAACGCGCCGGCGTCAGGTGGCTTGTTCCGCGGACAGCGTCTGGCGCGCCAGCTGCTCGAGCGGGAACGATTCGGTTCCATGGAATTCCGGGGTGGCGGCGAAAAACTGGCGCGCGCTTCCCAGGTGGACCGGAATCTTCGGGTCGAGTCCGGTCGCGATGAGCTTGCGTGCGATCCGAATGCCCTCGTCCCGGACCATGTGCGTGAAGCGCTCGACGCCGCGGTCGGCGTCGGGCACTGACTTGAAGTCGAAGTACTCCGACGCAGTCTGCGGCGGCTTGAGTATCACGATCGGCGCCTTGAGCTCGTCTTCCTCGATGCGGCCCCGATAGGTCGCCTGGTAATACATGGGCGAAAGGTCCTCGTGCGAAATATTGAAGTCGCGCTCGTAGGGCTTGTGCGTAAACATCTCGACCCTGTCGCCTTCGGTGACGGCCATGGCGAAGACGCAGCCGGGGAACTGCGCCCTGGACTTCTGGTAGGCTTCAAAGAGGAGCTTGCCGCAGGCGCGCTCCTCATCCTTGGTCCCGCCCGCCGGCGCCTCCGGCTGCGGAGCCGGCGCCGCTGCGGCGGGACTGGTTGCCGCCGAACTCTCTCCTGAAGTACGCGCTGCGTGTGGCTCCATCGCCAGGGACTGATATTTCTCAGGTAGACGATATTTCTTCCGGTATGACGGGTCCGGCTGCAGGATCTTTCCCTTCAGGTACGGCAGGCGCAGCGTCATGGTCGTGCCCTTGCCTATCGTGCTCTCTATCGTCAGCTCGCCGCCGAACTCGGCGACCGTCTGGCGCACAAACACGAAGCCGAGCGAATGGATCTCGCCGTCCAGCGACTGGCGATCGGCGAGCAATTGTTGAATCTTCTCCGCGGACATACCCACGCCGTCGTCGCTCACGCGCAGCGCCACGCGGTCGCCTTCGACGACAGTGCTCACGCGCACCGCCCCCGCCTTGCGCCCGCTCATGGCGTCGACAGCATTCATTACCAGGTTGAAGTACATGCGGCGGAAACGCGGGCGTCTGCCGACGATGACCGCCGGCTCCATGCGTTCGAGCAGTAGTTC
>JAAOZY010000069.1 GCA_012274205.1 Betaproteobacteria bacterium | reverse complement strand
GTCCCATTTCACAGCCGGGAATTCCTTGGCCACCTGGACGGCGATCTCGTCCCACATCACCATGGCGTGGCGCTGGGCATTGGACTTGGTCACCACCGTCAGCAGCTTGCGCGGCCGCGACTGGGCCAGGCGGAAGGCGAACCGCATGATCCGCTCCACGCCCGCGCGGGTCATCATGCAGACGTCGGTGGCCACTTCGATCGGATGGCCCTGGTGGGCGCGGCCGCCCACGCCCGAGTATTCGCCTTCGGAGTTCTCGCGCACGATCACCCAGTCCAGGTCGGCGCTCTTGCAGTTCTTCAGCGGGGTTTCGATGCCCGGCAGGATGCGGGTCGGTCGCACATTGGCGTATTGGTCGAAGCCCTGGCAGATCTTCAGGCGCAGGCCCCACAAGGTGATGTGGTCGGGGATGTGCGGGTCGCCGGCCGAGCCGAACAGGATCGCGTCCATGGGGCGCAACGCTTCCAGTCCCGCGGCCGGCATCATTTCGCCGTGTGCGCGGTACCAGTCGCCGCCCCAGCCGAAGGTGCTGAATTCGAAGCGGAAGTCGCGCTGCGCCGCCGCCACCGCTTCCAGCACGGTCTGGCCCGCCGGCACCACTTCCTTGCCGATCCCGTCGCCGGGAATGCATGCGATGCGGTAGCTCTTCATGTCCTGTCTCCAATGGGGATGAATCTGGGCGCAATTTACTCTTTGCATTGTCGAAAGCCGGCCGCTAAAGTGATGTCATTGTTCACCTGGATTCAACAATGCCGGCTCCCGCCTCCGCCCCGTCCGAAATGGCCTTCTTCAGCCTGCTGGCGCGCTGCGGTGGCCTGACGGCGGCGGCGCGCGAGCTGGAGCTGTCCACCGCCGCCGTGAGCAAGCGGCTGGCGCAGATGGAGGCGCGGCTGGGCGTTCGCCTGCTGTCGCGCACCACGCGGCGCGTGAGCCTGACCCCCGAAGGCGAGCTGTACCTGGACCAGGCGCGGCGCATCCTGGCCGAGATCGACGACATGGAGCGGCTGGTCGCCAGTGCCGTGTCGGCGCCGCGCGGCCTGCTGCGCGTCAACACCACGCTGGGTTTCGGACGCAGCCACATCGGGCCGCTGGTCTCGCAGTTCGTCAAGCAGCACCCGGACATGCAGGTGCAGTTGCAATTGACCGTGGACCCGCCGGCGACCGGCGAGGATAGTTTCGACGTTTGCGTGCGCTTCGGCGAACCGCCCGAAGCCCGGGTGGTCGCGCGGCTGCTGGCGCCCAATCGCCGCCTGTTGTGCGCGTCGTCCGCCTACCTGGCGCGCCAAGGGGTTCCGAAGTCGCCGCACGACCTGGCCCAGCACAGCTGCATCGGCATCCGGCAGGGCGACCAGGCCTACGGCATGTGGCGCCTGTCCGCCGGCAAGCGGGTGGAAAACGTCAAGGTGCGCGGCCCCTTGAGCACCAACGACGGCGAGATCGCCGTCAACTGGGCGCTGGCCGGCCACGGCATCGTGATGCGTGCCGAATGGGACATCGCGCGTTACCTGCGCAGCGGGAGGCTGCGCCAGGTGCTGGAGAACTGGCAGACGCCTTCAGCCGACATCCACGCGGTCTATCCGCAACGGCACCAGACCTCGGCCCGGGTTCGCACTTTCGTGGATTTCCTGGCCGCCCACTTCGGAAAATCCTCGACCCGCGCGGCCGGCATTGTCGGTAATTGGTAGCGGAACGCAGAACAGCCGGACGCAGAAGACGCAGAAGGAAGACAAAATCGAAAGACAGATCGAGCCTGGATTCTTTTGCGTCCTTTGCGTGTTTCAGCGTCCTCTGCGTCCGGCATTTGTTTCTCTGCCCCCGGTATTCGGATTCACCCCGCCCGAACCATCTTCGGATCTTTCAGGTACACCTGCGAAGCTTCCCGCGACGACGACGTTCGCGCGTCCAGGTGCTCGCGGACGGCCGCGAGCACGAACTGCTGGCTGCGTGAGCGCGAGAAGGTGTGGTCGGCATCGGGCACCAGCACCATCCGGAAATTCGGGTCCTTGCGCAGGTAGCGCCCGCGCGGCCCGAAATGGAACTCGACGTAGTCGCGCCCGTCGTCCACTTCGCTCACCACCATCAAGGTATCGACTCCGCGCGCGCCAAGGCTGCCCATCTTCGCCAGCAGGCTCGCTTTCGGCGAATTCCAGCGCAGCAGCCGCTCCATCGCGCGCTTCAGGCGGGCCTGCATCACCGCGCGAAGCCGGGCGGCGATGCCGTTGACATCGACCTTGCCGCGCGCCAGGCGCCGATACACATCGAGCTTCAGCAGCGAGCGCCGGTAGAACGCGATCGACTTGTAGTAGCGCTGCATCACGTCGTCCCAGCCGCCGGCATTGCCCTCCCATTCGAGCAGGCGCGGGTTCATCAGGATCTGCCCGGTGACGCGCGCATCGGCCAGCGCGGTCTGAAACGCCACGTAGGAGCCGGAGCAGATGCCCATGAGGTAGAAACGCTTGCAGCCCCGCTCGGCCAGGTTGTCGATGGCCTCGCGAACGTCGGTGACGGAATCGCGCGTATACATGCTGGCTCGCGAAAAGCCCGCGCTGCCGCGGCTGTCGCCGACCGCGGCCAGGTCCAGCCGCAACGCGCGATAGCCCGCCGCCGCCAGTGAACGCGCGAACCGCACGTAGTTGCGGTTCGGCCCGATCCGATGGTTGCCGCCCACGCTCAGCATCAGCACGGCGGTTTCTGCGCGCCGTTCCGCCGGTTGCGGCGCGATCGGCTCGGCCAGGATGCCGAAAAGGTCCCGCCCGGCACCGAATGCCAGCGGCGTTTCGCGCACGCCTTCCAGCACGCTGGCTGGCGGTTCGCTGAAGACCGCCTGCCCGCTGGGCTCGGGCTGCAACGCCGGGAGGCAGGGCGCTGCAGCCACCGGGGCGCCGAGCCACT
>JAAOZY010000444.1 GCA_012274205.1 Betaproteobacteria bacterium | reverse complement strand
CTCTCCGCGGAACTGTTCCATCATTACAAGCCCGACCCTGAAGCCTATCTCGGCGCCGCGGCCATGCTCGGACTGGCGCCGCATGAGCTGATGATGGTGGCAGCGCACAAGGACGACCTGCGCGCGGCGCAGCGCGCCGGCCTGCGCGCCGCCTTCGTGCAGCGGCCGCTGGAGTTCGGCGACCCGGCAAAAAAAGACCTGAAGCCGGAGAAGGATTTCGACGTCAACGCGAAGGACTTCAACGAGCTTGCCGCGAAGCTGGGACTGTAAGGTCTTTCGGGTTTATCCAAAACCGTGTTTTTTGGGCGGATGGTTTATATCCGTCCAAAAAACACGGTTGCTGCGGTCTCAAGAGCGACGACCGCGACTGCAGCAGGCGCAGTTTCAATGCCAAGACCGCATTGATCGTCGATTTGGCGCGGACAAAAGCGTCCGCACCAAATCGACGATCTTTGGGAAAAGCAAAAAAACGTTTCAGATTTTCCGGAAAACAATGTCCCACACCCCGTGCCCCAGCTTGAGGCCGCGGCTCTCGAACTTGGTCTGCGGCCGGTAGTCCGGGCGCGGCGCGAATCCGGGCGCGGTATTGGCCAGCGCCGGTTCGGCCGCGAACACGGCGAGTATCTGCTCCGCGTACTCTTCCCAGTCGGTGGCCGCATGCAGATACGCGCCCGGCGCGAGGCGCGACGCGAGCAGTGCAACGAAGCCGGGTTGGATCAGGCGCCGTTTGTGGTGGCGCTTTTTCGGCCAGGGATCGGGGAAAAAAATATGCGCGCCGGCGAGCGACGCGGGCGCGATCATGTGCTCGAGCACCTCGACCGCATCGTGCTGGATGATGCGCAGATTGCTCAGCCGCTCTTCCTCGATGCGCTTGAGCAGGCTGCCCACACCGGGGGTGTGCACTTCGATGCCGAGGTAATTGTTCTCCGGATGCGTCTTTGCAATCAGCGCAGTGGTTTCGCCCATGCCGAAACCGATCTCGAGCAGGGTCGGCGCGCTGCGTCCGAATGCCTGCTCGAAGTCGAGCACGCGCGACGCATAGGCGATGCCGTAGACCGCGGTCAGGGTATCGACCGCGCGCCGCTGGGCGTTGGACACGCGTCCCTGGCGCAGCACGAAGCTGCGTATCGGCGGATGGGGATTTGCGGGCATCGGATGCAGTGCCTGATCGGTGCCGGCGCCGGGACCTGGCCCGGCAGGCCTCAGGCGGCCTTGCCGATGACGCCGGCGGTGGGTGAGCTCGGCGCGGCCGAGTAAAACTTCTTCGGCATGCGCCCGGCGAGATAGGCTTCGCGCCCGGCTTCGACCGCTTTTTTCATCGCCTGGGCCATCAGCACCGGGTTTTTCGCTGCCGCCACCGCGGTGTTCATGAGCACGCCGTCGCAGCCCAGTTCCATCGCGATCGCCGCGTCGGAAGCCGTGCCGACGCCGGCATCGACGATCACCGGCACCTTGGCGTTCTCCAGGATCAGCTGCAGGTTCCAGGGATTGAGTATGCCCATGCCCGAGCCGATGAGCGAGGCGAGCGGCATCACCGCGACGCAGCCGATTTCCTCCAGCCGCTTGGCCAGGATGGGATCGTCGCTGCAGTACACCATCACCTTGAAGCCTTCCTTGACCAGCGTCTCGGCCGCCTTGAGCGTTTCCACCATGCTCGGATAGAGCGACTTCGGATCGCCCAGCACTTCGAGCTTCACCAGCTCATGCCCGTCGAGGAGCTCGCGCGCGAGGCGCAGCGTGCGCACCGCGTCGTCGGCCGAATAGCAGCCGGCGGTATTCGGCAGGTAGGTGTATTTCGAGGGCGGCACCGCGTCGAGCAGCGAGGGCTCGTTGGCGTTCTGTCCGATATTGGTGCGGCGGATCGCGACAGTGACGATCTGCGCGCCGCTGGCTTCGATCGCGCGCCGCGTTTCGTCGAAGTCCTTGTACTTGCCGGTGCCGATGAGCAGGCGCGAGGCATACGCCTTGCCTGCGATGTTGAGGGAGTCCATTGGATGCCTATGCAGTGTAAGCGACGCTCATGCGCGCGCCGCAAGCGCGGGGACCAGCGCCCGGTCGGGCAGCGTACGCACCGGTCCGTGCCATGTTCAGCCGCCTCCGACCGCGACCACGATCTCCAGCAGGTCGCCGTTGGCGAGCGCCGTCTGCGCAAAGCGGCTGCGCGGGACGATCTCGCCGTTCATCTCCACCGCCACGCGCTTGCCCGCGAGCTGCAGGCGCTCGAGCAGGGCGGCGAGGTCGGTATCGGGCGCCAGGCGCTGGGCGGCGCCGTTGACCTTGACTTCTATCACGATTGGCCCTGTGTGTAAGGACGGATGTGCCGCGGCGATCAGGCTGCGTTGCCTGCACCGATTTTACGACAGTTACACCGAACGGTCACCATCGGATCGCGGGCGCCGGATCGCGCGCGGGCCGCGGCTCAGGCTGCCGGCAGGGTCGTGCGCCGCAGCATCAGCAGCAGCAAGGCCAGCAGCGAGAATGCCGCCCCGGCGTAGAAGGTCATGCCCGGCCCGAGCCGGTCCCAGAGCAGTCCTGCAAGCACGCTCGCGACGAGCATCGCCATGCCGCTCGCCAGGTTGAAAAAGCCGAACGCCGTGCCGCGCAGGTGTGCCGGCGCGGCGTCGGCGACCATGGTGGCAAGCAGGCCCTGGGTCATGCCCATGTGCAATCCCCACAGGACCACGCCCAGCGCCACCGCGGCCAGCCCCTGCGCCTGCGCCAGCACCAGATCCGCG
>JAAOZY010000443.1 GCA_012274205.1 Betaproteobacteria bacterium | reverse complement strand
CGCACCTGCTGTCGGCGGACGCAAGCGATGCGCTGCGCCTGGTGCACGGGGAATCCGACGGGCTGCCGGGCGTAGTCGCGGACCGCTATGGGGACGTGGTGGTGCTGCAGCTGCTCTCGGCCCCGGCCGAGAGCAGCTGCAGCACCACCACGTCCCCATAGCGGTCCGCGACTACGCCCGGGAGCCCGTCGGATTCCCCGTGCACCAGGCGCAGCGCATCGCTTGCGTCCGCCGACAGCAGGTGCGCGCGCGCGGCCATCGCGCGGGCGAGACGCGCGCGCAGCAGATCGGCGTCGACAGGCTCGGCTTCGGCCCAGCTCCACACGCGCGCGCGGATCTGCGATGCCGGGCTGTACGCCGCCCAGGCGAGGAATTCGCCTCCGGCGGCGCGCACCGTCACACTGTCGCCCGACTCCGGGTCGCCCTGCACGCGCGCCAACGCGCCGGAGAACACCCAGGGATGGCAGCGCGCCAGCGACTTCTCGCGGCCGGCCTTGAGGATCAGTTGTTTCATCGGGCGGCATCATAAGCCCAATTCGCCGGCAACAGGCGCTATCTGCGAAAAAGGCACCGGCGCCGCGCCCGCCCGGGCTTTGCTATTTCTTCTTCGCCCGCGGATGCGCGGCGTCGTAGGCCTTGGCCAGGTACTGAAAATCCAGATGCGTGTATACCTGCGTGGTCGAGATGCTCGAATGCCCGAGCATTTCCTGCACCGCGCGCAGGTCGCCCGAGGATTGGAGCACATGCGTGGCGAAGGAGTGGCGCAGCACGTGCGGGTGCACGTGCACTGGCAGGCCGGCGCGGATGGCCCATTGCGCGAGGCGCGCGCGCACCACGCCGGCGGCGATGCGCTCGCCGCGCGCGCCGACGAACAGCGCCGGCACCTCGGCGCGCGCAAGCACGGCGCGCGTCCGCAACCAGACCTCGAGCGCCGCGCGCGCCTTCGCGCCCACCGGCACGCTGCGCGTCTTGCCGCCTTTTCCCGTGACCGTCACTTCGGCGTCGCGCCGGATGGTGTCGGCGTGCGACAGATCGAGGCTCACCAGTTCGGCCAGGCGCAGCCCGCAGGAGTAGGCGAGCTCGAACATGGCCTTGTCGCGTATGTCGGGCGGGGTCTCGGCCGGCGCGTCGAGCAGCTGCCCCGCTGCCTCCGGCGACAGCGCCTTGGGCAGGCCGCGCGGCGACTTGGGCGCGCGCAGCCCGGCGCAGGGATTGCTGCCGTAGCCGCGGTGGCGCGCGAGCCAGGCGAACAGGCCACGCCACGCCGACAGCATGTGCGCGATGGTGCGCCCGGACAGGCCGCGCGCGTGCAGCTGCGCCACGCTGCGCCGGATTTGCTGCGGCTGGATGCGCGCCAGCTCGACGCCCGGATTGAGCTCGAACAGCGTCTCGACGTCCTTGAAATAGTTGCGCCGCGTGCCCGCGGCGAGATGGCGCTGGTGCGCAAGGTGCTCGAGCCAGGACGCGAGCAGGGCGCTGCGGGGATCGGCGGGCGCCGGATCCGCCGCCATCGCTACAGGTGGCGCGCGAGCGCAGCGCTGAGGAGTTCGCCCAGGCGCTGGAGATAGAGCGTTCCCATCTCCGGGTAAAAGCGCTGCGCGTCCTCGCTCGCGAGCACCAGCATGCCGATGCTCGCCTTGTCCGCGCCGCGCAGCGGTATGCTGCCGACCGAGCGCAGTTGCGCGCCGGTGTCGCCGAACCAGGCAAGCACTTCGGGGTTTGCCTCCGCGCCGCAGACCGGATGCTCCAGGCCCGCCGCGTAGCTGCGCAGTTCCGCGCTCACCGGCGCGAATTCCGCGCCCCCGCCCGCCGCCGCGCCGGCATCCGCCGGCCACAAGCGCAGCGCCGCATGCGGCACGGCGAAGTCCTCGCGCAGGTTGTAGTACAGCGCCTGCAGCGTCGCCTGCAACTCGCCGGCGGGCAGCAGCGCGAGGCATAGCCGGTGCATTTTTTCGCCGATCGCGTCGTTCTCCTCGCCGAACTGGATCAGCTCCGCCAGCTTGCCCTCGAGCATCCTGCTTTTTTCGCGCAGCGTGAGGATCTGGCGTTCGGCGATCGGGATGGCGCGGCCACCGTGCGGATGCGGTATGTAGATCTGCGCCAGCAGCTCGGCATATTCCTCGAAGAAACCGGGGTTGTCCTGCAAATACCGGACGACGTCTTCAGCATTAGTCAATCTCAATTTCTCCCTCGAACACGGTGACCGCAGGCCCGGTCATCCACACCGGATTGTCCGCGCCTTCCCAGCGTATCGTCAAATCGCCGCCGCGCATGGACACGCGCACGCGCGCATCGAGCAGTCCGCGGCGGATGCCGGCGACGACCGCGGCGCAGGCGCCGCTGCCGCAGGCGAGTGTCTCGCCCGTGCCGCGCTCGTACACGCGCAGGCGGATGCGGCCGCGGTCCTGCACCTGCATGTAGCCCGCATTCACGCGCTCGGGAAAGCGCGCATGGCGCTCGATCAGCGGGCCCTGCGCCGCCAGCGGCGCGACGTCCACGTCCTGCACCAGTTGCACGGCGTGCGGATTGCCCATCGACACGGCGCTGATTTCGACCGTCGCGCCGCCGACTTCGAGTGGCTGCACCGGTGCCTCGCTATCGGTGATAAACGGGATGCACTTCGCTTCGAATACCGGCGCGCCCATGTTGACCGTGACTTCGCCGTCGGCCTCGAGCCGCAGCACGATGATCCCGGCGGCGGTTTCGACCCGGATTTCCGGCTTCGCGCTGAGCCCGCGTTCGTGCACGAAGCGCACGAAACAGCGCGCGCCGTTGCCGCACTGCTCGACTTCGCCGCCGTCGGCATTGAATATGCGGTAGCGGAAGTCCGTTACGGTGCTGCGCGCCGGCTCCACCAGCAGGATCTGGTCGCAGCCGATGCCGAAGTGCCGGTCAGCAAGGCGGCGCAGCTGCTCCGGCGTGAGCGCAAGCCGCCGGCTGACCCCGTCGAGCACGACGAAATCGTTGCCCGCGCCCTGCATCTTGGTGAAGGCGAGCTTCACCAGCGTTTTTCCATGACGTAATCGTCCATGACAAAGCCATTGCCTATGTCCAGGACCACGGTTTCGACCACCTCGTAGCCACTCTTGCGGTAGGCGGCGATGGACTTGAGGTTGTGCTTGTTGACGTTGAGCCTGACCGCTTCGAGGCCGCGCGCGCGCGCCGCCGTCTCGACATGCGCAAGCATACGCGCGCCGTGGCCCTGGCGCTGCTGCGCCTGGTGCACATAGAGCTTGTCCAGCTTCATCGCCTTGCCGTAGCGCTCGTACTGGGCGAAGCCGATGATGTGCTCCCCCAGCGCGGCCTTGTCCCACCAGGCATCGGCGCTGCGCATTTGCGCGCGCAGGATCGCGGGCGTGTAGCGCTGCGCCAGCATGTAGTCGATCTGCGCCATGCTGATGATGCCCGGGTAGTGGTGGCGCCAGATGACGCCGGCCAACTCGATCACCGCGGCTATGTCGGCTTCCTCCAGCGGCGTAATTCTTAGGGCGTCAGCCAAGGCACAGCCTCGTGTAGTCGCGCATGATGCAGCGGTCCATGATCACCGTCATGCCGGCGGCTTGAGCGCGCGCGGCCGCATCCTCGTTCCAGATATTCTCCTGCATCCAGATGTTCTTCAGGCCGAGGCGCAGGCATTCGTCGACAATCTTCGGCACGTATTCGGAGGCGCGGAACACGTTCACCAGATCGATGGCTTGCGGCACCGAAGCGAGATCGGGATAGGCTTTCTCCCCCAGTCCCTCGCTGATCCCGGGGCGCACCGGGATGATGCGGAATCCCAGCTGCTGCATGCGCTGCGCGATGGCATGGCTGGGCCGGGCGGCCTTGGGCGAGTAGCCCACTACGGCGATGGTCTTGACGCGCTTGAGCAGCGCGCAGATCTGCTCCGGCTGCGGATTGGAGAAACTCATGGCCCAATGGTAACCGCAGAGCGCGCGCCCTGAAAACGCCAATCAACGCGGCGCACGCGCCCGCGCTTCAGTACCACGAGGGCTCGCCCGGCGGGCGCGTCTTGAAGCGCTTGTGCACCCACAGGTACTGCTCCGGCATGCGCCGCACCTGCGCTTCGATGACGGCGTTCATGCGCCGCGTGTCGGCTTCGACGCTGGCGCCGGGATAGTCTTCCCAGGCCGGAAGAAACTGCAGCACATAGCCTGCGCCGCCGGGCAACATGCGCGTGATGCAGGGCAGCACGCGCGCGCCGGCCAGCCGCGCCAGGCGCGATACGCCGGTGATGGTGGCGGTGGGCACGCCGAAGAAGGGCACGAATATGGTATCGCGCTGCCCGTAGTCCATGTCCGGCAGGTAGTAGAACGGCCGTCCCGCCTGCATCGCGCGCAGCGCCGGACGCACGCCGTCCTGGCGCGACAGCAGCGTCAGCCGGCCGAAGCGCATGCGCCCGGCGTACAGTGCGGCGTCGAATACCTTGTTCTTCTGCCGCGCGTAGATCGACACCAGCTCGATTTCGAGCATCAGCCGCGCCGCCCCCATGTCGAGGCCGACGAAATGCGGGGCAAGCAGGATCAGCGGCGCGCCACGAACCGCGTCGAAATGCTCCCGGCCCTCGACGCGCACCAGCCGCCGGATGCGTGCAGGCGAACTCCACCAGACGATGGCGCGCTCGAGAAAGGTGCGGGCGAAGGCCTGGAAATGCCGCCGCGCCAGCGCCTCGCGTTCGGCGTCAGAAAGTTCTGGCAGGCAGCGCGCCAGATTGATCAGGCACACCCGGCGGCGCTCGCGGCCGAGCGCATAGAGCAGCAGGCCGAAGCCCTTGCCGATCGCGGCGAGCAGCGCCAGCGGCAGCAGCTGCAGCAGCCACATCAGGGCCAGGGCCGCGCGGGTCAGCATGCGCACACACGCGCAGCACGCGCGGCGAAACGGCGGAGGCGGACTTCGCGCGGGCGCTGCCCGAGCAGGCGCGCGGAACTCATGGCTGCGCCTGCGCCCCCGCCGGCACCTTGTAGCGGTTGTAGCCCCAGGCATATTGCGCCGGACACTGGCGGATCAGGCCCTCCAGCGCGCGGTTGAGCGCGCGCGCCGGCAGCTCGTCCGCCAGCGGCGCCGGCATCGGCGCGAGATGCAGGTGATAGCCCTCGCCCCCGGGCAGGCGTTCGGCGTAGGCGAGGATCACCTGTGCCTCCGAAGTTGCGGCCAGCCGCCCGGCCAGGGTCATGGTGTAGGCCGGGCGCCCGAAGAAATCCGCCCACACGCCTTCGCCCACGCCCGGCGCCTGGTCGGGCAGGATGCCGATCGCCTCGCCGCGCCCGAGCGCGCGCAGCAGCACGCGCACGCCTCTCAGGTCGGCACTGGCGAGGCGCAGATTGGGCCGGTCGCGCCCGGCCAGCATCAGCGGCTCCACCGCCTTATTCTTGGGCGGCCGGTAGAGCGCGGTGAGCGGCGTGTCGGCGCTGGCGCGCCAGGCGTAGTATTGCGCGGTGATCTCGAAGCAACCCAGGTGCGGCGTGAGGAAGACGATGCCGCGGCGCCGCGCCAGCGCCGCCTCGACCAGCTCCCAGCCGCTCACCCGCGTCACCCAGCCCGCGACCGTCGCATGCGGGCGCAGCCAGATCGCGGGCAATTCGAGCAGGCCCTTGCCGGCCTCGGCTATGGCCTGGTGCAGCAAGGCTGTTTGCGCATAGCCCGCCGCGCGCAAATTGGCCGAAAGGCAGCGGCGGTAGCGCGGCGACGCGAGATAGACTAGCCATCCGCACAGTGCACCGACACGGTGCAGCACGGACAGCGGCAGGACGGCGAGCAGGCGCGCGAGGCCTAGAATCACAGCGTGTCACTTTGGCATTGCATCAAGACATGCTATCCTTACGGCCCTTTTCACTCTCAAGAACCCCCAACGATGAACTCTTTCCTGTTCACCTCGGAATCGGTCTCCGAAGGCCATCCGGACAAGGTCGCCGACCAGATTTCCGATGCGGTTCTGGACGCCATTCTAGCGCAGGACAAATCCTCCCGAGTCGCCGCCGAGACCCTGGTCAAGGACAATCTGGTAGTGCTCGCCGGCGAAATCACCACCGGCGCGCGCGTCAACTTCAATGAAGTGGCGCGCAAGACCATCAAGCGCATCGGCTATGACGATCCGGCGATCGGCTTCGACACCCACACCTGCACCGTGATTGTGGCCTATGGGGAACAGTCCAAGGACATCGCACAGGGCGTGGACGAAGGCAAGGGGCTGGATCTGGACCAGGGCGCGGGCGACCAGGGCCTGATGTTCGGCTACGCCTGCGACGAAACGGCGCAGCTGATGCCGCTGCCGATATTCCTGTCGCACCGCCTGGTCGAGCGCCAGTCGGAGCTGCGCCGCGACGGGCGCCTGCCCTGGCTGCGCCCGGACGCCAAGTCGCAGGTCACCATCCGCTACGTCGAGGGCAAGCCGGACATGATCGACACCGTGGTGCTGTCGACGCAGCATGCGCCCGGACTCACGCACAAGCAGATCGAAGAGGCGGTGATCGAGCAGATCATCAAGCCGGTGCTGCCCAAGGAGCTGATCAAGGGGCAGATCAAATACCTGGTCAACCCGACCGGCGCGTTCGAGATCGGCGGACCTAAGGGAGACTGCGGCCTGACCGGGCGCAAGATCATCGTTGACACCTACGGCGGCTCCGCGCCGCACGGCGGCGGCGCCTTCTCCGGCAAGGATCCGTCCAAGGTGGACCGCTCGGCCGCCTATGCCGCGCGCTACGTCGCCAAGAACGTGGTCGCCGCGGGCCTGGCGAGCAAATGCCAGATCCAGATTTCCTACGCCATCGGCGTGGCGAAGCCGACCAGCGTCATGGTGACGACCTTCGGCACCGGCAAGCTGTCCGATGAAAAGCTGTCGGAACTGGTGCGCAGGCATTTCGACCTGCGGCCCAAAGGCATCGTGCAGATGCTCGACCTGCTGCGCCCGATCTACGAAAAGACCGCGGCCTACGGCCATTTCGGCCGCAGCGAGCCCGAGTTCACCTGGGAAGCGACGGACAAGGCGCAGCTGCTGGCGGCGGATGCCGGCATCAAGGTGGCGGCGATTGCCTGAAGCCTGACTCTGGCTGCAGCAGCGACGGGCGGCCGGTGGCCGCCCGTTTGCTTTCCTGCCCCGGGCGTAGCGGGCCTTTGCCCTGCGCTTTCGAATTGGGGTAGAATGCGCGTCCCCCGAGGAGCGTTGCGACAGGTTTCCCGACCTGCCAGGCTCGGGGAGTCGACGCCGCCACCGACAGGTTGCGCGCGTCAGATGCAACGGCGCTCACGAACTTTTTTCTGAAACGAAAGGAGCGCGTGATGAGCGCCGTACCGCAAAGCAAGGGCTTTACCGACTACAAAGTTGCCGACCTGTCGCTGGCCGACTGGGGACGCAAGGAAATCCGCATCGCCGAGACCGAGATGCCGGGCCTGATGGCGATCCGCGAGGAATACGCCGCGAAGCAGCCGCTCAAGGGCGCGCGCATCACCGGCTCGCTGCACATGACCATCCAGACCGCGGTGCTGATCGAGACGCTGCAGGCGCTGGGCGCGCAGGTGCGCTGGGCCTCGTGCAACATCTACTCCACCCAGGACCATGCCGCGGCGGCGATCGCCGCCACCGGCACGCCGGTATTCGCCTACAAGGGCGAGTCGCTGACCGAATACTGGGATTACACCCACCGCATTTTCGAGTGGCCCGAAGGCGGACTGTCGAACATGATTCTGGATGACGGCGGCGATGCGACCCTGCTGCTGCACCTG
>JAAOZY010000442.1 GCA_012274205.1 Betaproteobacteria bacterium | reverse complement strand
AGCGGGATCGAGACCTTCGGGGCGTATCTCCTCAAAATGCAACAGACGCTTAGGGCAATTGCGCCGACGGCATGCGTGCGCGTATGGTTTCGCTGTAGCGCTGCAGAAACTCGGAATCGCGGTTGCGCTCGTAGTACAGCGGCCGTGGCAACATGGCGGCGAGCCGCGCCGCCTGCTCGGCGCTCAGGTTGGCCGCGCTGGTATTGTAGTAGTGGCGCGCCGCCGCCTCGGCGCCGAACACACCCTCGCCCCATTCGGCCACGTTCAGGTAGATCTCGAAAATGCGCTCCTTGTCCATGATCAATTCCAGCATCGAGGTGATGACGGCTTCCTCGCCCTTGCGCCACAGGTTCTTCTCGCCGGACAGAAACAGGTTCTTCGCCAGCTGCTGGCTGATGGTGGAACCGCCTGCGACCACGCGTCCCCTGCGCTGGTTCTTTTCCATCGCTTTCTGGATCCCCTCCCAGTCGAAGCCGTCATGCTCGGAGAACTTTGCGTCTTCGGCCACGATCACGGCGCGCTTGAGCTGCTCGGAGATGCGCCCGTAGCTCACCCAACGCTGTTTCAGGCTCGCGCCCGGATTCGTTTCGCGCATGCGCTCCAGCCGCGCCTGCATGAAGCTGGTGCTCGTCGGGTTGTGCCCGACCCAGTACCATATGTGCGCGGCGAACCAGCCTTGATAGAGCAGCAGGGCGATGAACAGCACGCCCAGCGTATAGCTGAACGCCTTCCATACCGCCGCCAGCGCCCGCCTGATGGCCTTGAGGACCATCAGCGCACGCCAGCGCGGGTCCCCGCGCGCTCCCTTGATCCGGTGCCGCTGCGCAAGTCCCGCAACGCAAGCTCAGCCATGCTGCGCCTGCCGCAGCAGTTTCAATACGGCGGCGCTGTCCGGGCGCAGTCCGCGCCAGACGAAAAAGGATTCCGCCGCCTGTTCCACCAACATGCCCAGGCCGTCGGCAAGCCGCGCCGCGCCCTGGCCGCGCGCGAACGCGAGGAATGCCGTCTCGACATCGCCGTACATCATGTCGTAGGCCAGCGCGCCGCGCGCGAACACGCCCGGCGGAAGCGGCGGCAGTTCGCCTGACAGGCTGGCCGAAGTGGCGTTGACGACGAGGTCGAATTGCCGGCCGGTGAGTGCCGCATAGCTGCACGCCTCGAGTGCGCCGCCGGCGTCCTGCGCCAGGCGCTGCGCGGTTTCCGGGGTGCGGTTGGCGAGCACGAATTGCGCCGGGTGCAGCAGCAGCAGCGGCTCGATCACGCCGCGCGCCGCGCCGCCTGCACCCAGCAGCAACAGGCGCCGTGCCGCGATGGCACAGCCGAGGTTGCGCAGCAGATCCTGCACCAGCCCGGCGCCGTCGGTGTTGTCGCCATAGATCGCGCCGGCGTCGAATCTAAGCGTGTTGACGGCTTGTGCCGCGCGCGCGCGCGCACTCAGCGCGGTGGCGTAACGGAAGGCCTCGCCTTTGAACGGCAGCGTGACGTTCAGGCCGCGTCCGCCGCGCCCGCGGAATGCATTGGCCGTCGCTACGAATCCGTCCTTGGGCGCGAGCAGCGCTTCGTACACGAGATCCTGCCCGGTTTGGCGCGCGAACTCGGCGTGTATCTGCGGAGATTTGCTGTGCGCCACCGGATTGCCGATAACGCCGTATTGATCGGGCATGGCGGGAAATCACTCCCCTAGCAATTTGTCGCCCGGAGCGAAGGTCCAGGTGCGCGTAATGACGAGAATGTCGGTGTCGCGCCGGATGTTGGCGGGGAAGCGGGCGTAGGGTGAGGCCATTCTGACGATGCGCTCGGCCGCGCGGTCGAGCACCTGATGTCCGGAGGAGCGCACCACTTCAACCTTGTCCAGGCTGCCGTCGGACTTGATCGCGACCGTGAGCAGCAGCCTGCCATAAACCCTGCCGCGCGCGTCGTCCGGATAATTCAGATTGCCGATGCGCTCCACCTTGAGGCGCCAGTCTTCGACGTATTGCGCGAAACGGTATTCCTGCGCACTCGATCCGATGAAGCGCCTGCGCGGGCGCTCCTGATACGCCTCGGTCTGGCGCGAGATCTGCGCTTCCAGGCGCGCGATTGCGAGTGCGCTGGTGGCGAGCTCCTGGCCCGAGATCTGCGCTTGCTGCGCTTCGACCGGGGTCGCGGCTTGCGGCTGCTCCGCGGGCGTGACGTTTTTTTGCGCCTTCAGCTGCGTCATCATCTTCTGCTGTCGCGCCTCGAGCTCCTCGATGCGGCGCGCGGCGCGCTTGGATTCTATTCCGGGCTCGGTCTCCTTCAGCACCGGCAACGGCGTCTTGGCGCGCCGGTTCTCGTCTGTATTCCCGCCGCCATCGAGGTTGGTCTGTGCCAGCACCTTGGCCTTGACCGGCCGTTCGCGTGTCTTGCTGTTGACCAGCACCACTTCGAGCGAGGGTGCGACATACTTGTCCCGGATGATCTCGGGCAGGCGGAAATGAATGGACAGGACGATCGCGTGCAGAACTATGGACAAGCCCAGCGCAAGCGCCAAACTGCGCGACGAAGGCTCCATGCCGGCCATGAAACCAGGCCAGCGCAGGCGCGCGGGGCTTAGCCAATAGACGCTGTGCAATCAGACCTCAAATGCTCTTGAAATCAATATATTCTATGTCATTCGGGAGAATTTATCTTAACTTTGTTCCCAGTCCTCGGCCGAGGCCTTATAGCGCGCACTGACCGAGTTGTCGATCAGGTCTATGCCCTCGATTTCAAGCAGCACGCGGCTGCCGATGTCCAGCTCGGGCAGCGAAGCTACGCGCACGTAGAGCGGAATGCCCTCGAACTTCACCAGTTTGTCGCGCAGCACCTGCGCCCGCGCCAGCTTCACCTGTTCCTGCAGCAGCCAGCGCAAGCACCAGTAGTGCTCCATCTTGCTCTGGAATTGGTCATAGGCGGCGTAGGTTAGTTCGAATTCGCGCATCGCTGCCTGCAGATCGGCGGAATTCTTGCCGAACGGCGGCGCCGTGGCCGAAACGCAGGCGAGCAGCTGCCACTGGTTGAGCAGATCGATGTAGCGGCGTAGCGGCGAGCTTGCCCAGATATAGTGCGACACGCCCAGGCCCTGGTGGGGCGAGGGCACGGTGGTCATGCGCACCTTGCCGTTGGACTGGGCGCGGTAAATCGCGGGGATGCCGCGGTCTGCGAGCAGCCTGCCCCAGTTGTTGTTGGCGCTGATCATCAGCTCCGCCACCAGCTTGTCCAGCGGCGCGCCGCGCCTGCGCTCGACGATGCTGATGCGCTCGTTTTCGACGAAAAAATTGTAGTCCACGCGATCGGGCTGGGTAGCGGGCTTGCCGCGCGCGGCTTCCAGCTCGAGCGCGAGCTGCCACAGGAAGAACAGCTCCGCCTCGAAGGGCAGGTCGCCGCGCTCGGCGCCGGCGAGAAAAGCCGCATCCAGCGCCTCGACCTGATGATGACGCAGGTTGGCGGCAATTTTGACGCGCTCGATGCGCGTTTCCTGCCCTTCGACCAGATGCGACAGGGGATTGATGTCCAGGTACAGCGACAGCGCCGGGCATTCGCGGCCTTCGCCCAAGGTGTAGCGCTCGATCACCTGCGGCGGCAGCATGGTGATCTTGCGCCCCGGGATATAGGCAGTGGACATGCGCGCGCGCGCGATCTGGTCCAGTTCCGACCCGGGTGCGAAGCCCAGCCCCGGCGCGGCGATGTGTATGCCGACGCGGTAGCGGCCGTTGGCCAGTCGCGTGAGGGAAAAGGCGTCGTCGATTTCGGTGGTGCTGGCGTCGTCGAGGCTGAAGGCGGACACTGCGGCCAGCGGCAATTCCGGCGGCTCCGCGGCGCTGACGCTGGCGGAAAAACCGCCGTCGCCGGCGTGGTGCTCGAACAGGAACGCGCCCAGATGGTAATCATGGCTCGAGGGCAGCGCGCCGGCGCGTTCGATGAGCTTCGGCGCCGACAGCCCGCTGGCTGCGCAGGCGAGTTCCAGCGCCTTGGTTTCGATGCGATTGCGGTCGGGGCGGTACAGCAGCAGCGGCAGCATCGCGCGCAGTGCGGCGGGCAGCGTCCCCGCCTGAAGCTCCTGCGCCCAGTTCCGAATCTGCTCTTCCTGCAGCCGCCTCCTTTCCACGCCGGCCAGCGCCGCCTTGAGCGTGTCGGCCGGCGCCGCGCGAAAGCGCCCCTTGCCCTTGCGATAGAAATACATCGGCGCCGACTGCAGCTTGAGCAGAATCGCGGCGGCCTCGAGCGCGCTCGGCGCATGGCCGCAGTATTCGCGCGCCAGCTCGGCGAAGCCGAACTCCGCTTCGCCGCAGCATTGCCACAGGAATTCGGTATCCATCTCCGCGGCCAACGCGTCCGCCCTGGGCATGAACTCGGCCAGCGGCGGCGCTTCGAAGCGCAGCAGCACGCTCGCTGCCTTGATCTTGCTTCGCTTGCCGTGCACGGCCTCCACCTGCAGCGAGGCGTCGCTCTCGGCGAGCACGGCGCCGACCTTGAAAGAGCCGGTCTCTTCGTACAGCACATTCATGGGATCAAAGCCGGGGGAATAGTTTATTCGGGCGCCGCTGCGGCCGACGGATTGTGCTTACAAGCGCGATGCCCAGGCCGCGACCGCCTGGGCGCGACGGAGCGAAATTATACTCCAGCCGCGACCATTCGCCGCAGCGCCGGCGCGCAACGACGCTCAATACAGAGCATCGGCACAGCTGCGCCCGGCGCTATGCGATACTTGGCATCCGGCCAGGCGAGAACGGAGCGCAGCATGCACAAAGTAGATGTAGTCATCACCGAAGTCGGCCCGCGCGACGGGCTGCAGAACACCAAGAATTTCATGCCGACCGCGGCAAAGAAGGCCTGGATCAGCGCAGAGGCGGCCGCCGGCGTGCGCGCGATCGAGGTCTGCTCCTTTGTTCCGGCGAAACTCATACCCCAATTCATCGACGCCGAGGAAGTCCTCGCCCATGCGAATTCCGTGGCCGGACTGACGGCGGTGGTGCTGGTGCCGAACTTCAAGGGTTGCGAGCGCGCGCTCGCGTCCGGCGCGCGCCGCGTAATGGTGCCGATATCCGTGTCCGAGGCGCACAGCATGAGCAATGTGCGCAAGACCACGACGCAGGCGATCGAGGAATTCGCGCGCATGGTCGAACTGGTGCGCGCGCAGCCGCCCGGTCAGCGCGCGCAACTGGTCGGCGCCTGCTCGACCGCTTTCGGCTGCTCGTTGCAGGGCGCGGTCGCAGAAGACGACGTGCTGCGCGTCGCGCTGGCGCTGCGCGCGGCCGGAGCCGATGCGATTACCCTGGCCGACACCGTCGGCTATGCCAACCCGGAACAGGTGAAACGCATGTTCAGCAGGGTGTACAAGGCGATCGGCGCAGATTTTGCGGTCGAAGCGCATTTCCACAATACCCGCGGCCTGGGGCTGGCCAACGCGCTCGCCGCCTATGAGGCTGGGGTGCGCCATTTCGACAGTACCCTGGGCGGGCTCGGCGGCTGCCCCTTCGCGCCCGGCGCCTCGGGCAATGTGGTGACCGAGGACCTGGTGTTCATGTTCGAGGCCATGGGAGTGAGTACCGGCATCGATCTTGGCAAGCTGATCGCGGTGCGCCAGACCGCATTCGCAGCCCTCCCCGATGCCGAACTCTACGGTCATATTTCGAAGGCCGGCCTGCCTAAGGGATTTGAGCCTTCCGCGCAGGCGGCGTGAAGCGCCGGCCCCCCGTGATCGGGGGCCAGAGGAATCCGGCCGGCCTCAGCCCTGCTTCAGGCCGGCGAATTCCAGGATCAGCGGAATGTGCTCGGGAAAGCGCCTGAAGCTGTGATCGCCGCCCTCGATGACGATCTGGCGCGCTCCGCGGTATTTTTCCGCCGCCTGGCGATAGTCGAGCACTTCGTCGCCGGTTTCCAGCAGCAGCAGATAGTGCTGTGGACGCACCGTGGCCAGGTAGAGCCGTTGCCATTGGCGCAGGTGTTCTTCGCGCAGCTCATACTGCTGCTGCGTGTACAGGTTGCGCTGCGTGCCCAAATAAGCGCGCAGGTCCTCATGCGGGTACACCGCCGGGTTGATCAGCACTGCGCGCAACGCGTGGCGCTCGGCGAGGTAGGTGGCGTAGTAGCCGCCGAGCGAGCTGCCGATCAGGGTTACGCTTGCGCGCGCGTGGCGCGCAATCTCGGCCTCGACTACGCCGATGGCGCGCATACCCAGGACGGGCAGCGCCGGGCAGCAGTAGTGCGCGCCGAGCCCGTGCTCCTGCATGTAGCGTTGGAGCAGCTGCGCCTTATGCGAGCCGGGCGAGCTGTTGAAGCCATGCAGATAGATCAGCATGTCAGACGGACACCGCCCCCCGCCCGAGTTCAATCACGCGGCCGGATACGAAGATGTTTCCGGCCTCATCCACGTTCAGGCGCAGGCGGCTGGGCCGGCCGACGCGGTCGCCCTGATAGATCGTGCGCACCAGCGGCAGCGGCATTTTCGCGGCGACCATCCAGCCGCCCAGGTTGGCGCAGGCTGAGCCGGTGCCCGGATCCTCCTCAATCGAGCCCGGGCGCTTGCTGAAGAAAAAGCGCGCCACGATCTGTTCGTCCCCGGTCTCGGCCCAGACATAGATCTTGACCATGCCCGATTCGTTCGCATGTCGCTGCGCCAGCCGTGCATCGGGCTGGCAGCGCGCGACCGCGTCGGGCGAGGCCAGCGGCACCAACAGCTGTTCGTTGCCGCTGTTCACCCAGAGCGGCCGTTCGCCCAGATCGGCCATGGCGAGGCCGAGTATGTTCGCCAGGGCCTCGCGGGTCAGGCGCGCCGGGCGCGTCTTCGCCACGTTCGCCTGCAGGGTAAAGACGTCGCCGGCGGCGCGCACCGGAATGATGCCGGCGCGCATTTCCAGCCTGAGGGCGTCGCCGCAGTTCTTCAGCGCGCGCACCACGAAGGCGGAACCCAGCGTCGGATGCCCGGCGAAGGGCATTTCGTTCGCGGGCGTGAATATGCGCACGCCTGCAGTGGCGCGTTCGGACGGCAGCAGGAAGCTGGTTTCGGAAAGATTGAATTGCAGCGCGAGCGCCTGCATCGTGCCCTCATCCATGCCGCGCGCGTCCTCGAACACGGCGAGCGGGTTGCCGGCGAGGCGCTCCTCGGCGAACACATTGACGATGCGGTAAGCGTATTCAGCGCTCATGGCGGGCCAAGGAAAGATTTCCCCTGTTGCTCCTCTAGGTCTGCGGCGGTTTCGGAGATGTTGCAGCGGCCTGCGGATGCCTGGCGCTCAGCCGGTCCAGCAGCTTCTGATGGATGCCGCCGAAGGCGCCGTTGGACATGACCAGCACCTGGTCTCCCGGCCTTGCCTCGGCACAGATAGCGCCTACCAGGTCGTCCAGATCCTCGTGGCAGACCGCCTTGTCCCCCAGCGGGGCGAGCGCGCTTGCCGGATCCCAGCCCAGTTTGGCGCTGTAGCAATAGACCCGATCCGCCGCGGCCAGGCTGCCCGGGAGCGCGTCCTTCATCACGCCCAGTTTCATCGTATTGGAACGGGGCTCGAGCACCGCCAGAATGCGCGCGCTGCCGACCTTGTTGCGCAGGCCGGCCAAGGTGGTCGCGATTGCAGTCGGGTGGTGGGCGAAATCGTCGAATACGGCGACCCCCGCGGCGCTGCCGCGCCATTCCATGCGGCGTTTCACGTTTTCGAAGCGCGCCAATGCGGCGCACGCCATGCCGGGGTCCACCCCGGCATGGCGTGCGGCAGCGATGGCTGCCAATGCGTTGCTGCGATTGTGTTCCCCGAGTAGGGGCCAACTCACCCTTCCCTGCTCCTCGCCGGCGTAGCAGACGCGAAAGGTGTCGGCATCCAGCATTTCGGCCTGCCATCCAGCGCTGCCGCCGAATTGCTCCACTGGGGTCCAGCAACCGCGACTGAGTACCCGCGCCAAGGCAGCGTCGGCGGCGTTCGTCAGGAGCAGGCCAGATCTCGGGATTGTGCGCACAAAATGATGAAATTGTTGTTCGATAGCAGCAACATCGGCGAAGATGTCCGCATGATCGAACTCCAGATTGTTCAAAACTGCAGTTCTCGGGTGGTAATGCAGGAATTTGGAGCGCTTGTCGAAAAACGCCGTGTCGTACTCGTCCGCTTCGATCACGAACAGCGCGGAATCGCTCAGGCGAGCAGAGGTGCCGAAATTTTGTGGCACGCCGCCGATCAGAAAGCCCGGCCGCTTGCCGGCCGCTTCAAGGATCCAGGCGAGCATGGCCGAAGTCGTCGTCTTGCCGTGGGTTCCAGCGACCGCGAGTACCCACTTCGCCGGCAGAATGTTTTCCGCCAACCACTGTGGCCCGGAACTATAGCGCTCGCCCCGGTCCAGGATTTCCTCGACCAGGGGAATGCCACGGCTGAGCGCATTACCGATGACCCACACATCGGGTCTGAGCATGAGCTGATCGGCAGCGTAGCCTTCGACCAAGGCGATGCCTTGGTCCTCGAGCTGCGTGCTCATGGGCGGATAGACATTGGCGTCGCAACCGGTCACCCTGTGGCCGGCCTGCCGCGCGATCGTCGCCAGGCCGCCCATGAAGGTGCCACAGATGCCGAGAATATGGATGTGCATGCGCTGCCGGATGTGGTAATCAGATCTATCGATGGCGGTTCGGGGTCAATTCAAATCCTAGATACGCATCGCCGCATGCCCCTCACCGGATTTCTGGCGGCGGGATTTTCACCACCGGTCCCCACCGCAAGTCGCGCTATTCGCTGCAGCTTCGGTGTTCTTAGGCGCAAATGAGCCACCAATCTGGAGTTTACCGTATTTCGCTCCGCATTCTGCTGAGCTATCATTTCAGCGTGCGTAAGCGCGGAGTGCGGTGATGCCCAAGGAGCAGAAGTTCAAGCAACAACACATGCGCGCGCGCATCGCCGCCGTTGCCGCGCGCATCATGGCAGAAGATGGCATCGAGGATTTTTCCGCGGCGAAGCGCAAAGCGGCGCGGCAACTCGGCGCCGCGGAAACCCAATCGCTGCCCAACAATGACGAGATCGAAGCCGAACTGCGCGTCTACCAATCGCTGTATCAGGGCGAGGAGCAGCGTGAGCGCCTGCGCTTTCTGCGCGCCCAGGCGCTGGCTGCAATGGAGCAGCTCGCCGATTTCAAACCCTACCTCACCGGCCCGGTGCTGAAAGGCACGGCCGGGCGCTACGCCGACATCGATCTGCAGGTATTTGCCGACAGCGGCAAGGAGCTGGAGATCTTCCTGCTGAACCGCAACATTCCCTACCAAACCTCGGAATTGCGGCATTTCAGCGGGAACCAGGAACGAGCGGTAAGCGTGCTTTCCCTCGACTGGCAGGGTACGCCCGTCAGGGTGGCGGTCTACTGGCCCGGCGACGAGCGTCGTAGCGTCAAGACCTCTCCCCTCGGCCGGCCGCTGGAGCGCGCCAACCTCGATGCTGTTCGGACCTTGGTCGCCAGTGGTGACTGAAGGGCTTGGGGTCGGCATTTGCCCGACGGTTCAGCCGACGCCACTCGAGACCAGCCACGTCGCGAAGTAATCCTGTATTTGACAAGACTGTATCGTGAATGCAGCTAATAGCGCCTAAACTGCGTTGATCGTCTTCTATGATGTCGGTAAAATATTGGATAACGCAAAGGAAAAGGCCCTCGGCCGCGAGTCGTTGATTGCCAGCGTGAAACTACTGCCACTGAACAGAAATCCGGGCCGGCAGACACGGGTGGCAGCGTTTGCGCTGGTGCTGGTTCGTGCAAGCTGGGGGCGCATTGCGCACCCAAGAACCCAGAGGGATACCGCGCTGGACGTTGCTTGGCAGCCCATACCCTGACTGGGCCGGGTCAGTCGGTAGGTTCCGCGCGCAACTTCGCTGAAAAACTGGACATTTAGCACCGATTTGCGGCAAACTTGCAGATATGCCAAAAACCCCTTCTAAGCCGGTTGCGTCCGTAGCCGCGATCAGAACGCGGCAAGGTGCGACTAAAATCCTGGTTATGCACGGACCCAACCTGAATTTGCTTGGCTCGCGCGAACCCGAGATTTACGGGAAGGAAACGCTGGCCGACATCAACCGCCGGCTGGTCGCGCAGGGAAAGGCTGCCGGCGCGGATGTTGCGTGCTTCCAAAGCAACCACGAGGGTGAGCTTATCGATCAGGTGCATGCCGCGAAAAAGCAGGGCGTCACGGGCATCGTTATCAACCCTGCCGGTTTTACCCATACAAGCGTGTCGTTGCGCGACGCCTTCGCCGGCGTTGCGATCCCGTTCGTCGAAGTGCATCTTTCCAATATTCACGCCCGCGAGCCGTTTCGCCGCCATTCATATTTTTCCGACCTCGCCGCCGGAACGATCTGCGGACTGGGCAGCCGGGGCTACGAACTGGCGCTGCTGGCACTCCTGCGCCAGGCCTGACATCGCATTCCGGCGCGCAGGGCGCTCGCCGCGCAGCAAGGAGAAACCGCCATGGATTTGCGCAAACTGAAGAAGTTGATCGATCTGGTGCAGGAATCGGGGATTTCCGAGTTGGAAGTGACCGAAGGCGAGGAAAAGGTCAAAATCGTCAAGAACGGGGGCTCCAGCGCCGTCTATGCGGCCCCGCTCCAGGCGGCGGCTCCGGCGGCACCCGCCGCACCCGCGGCCGTTCCCGCGGCAGAAGCTGAAGAAATCCAGGGCCATGCAGTCAAGTCACCCATGGTCGGCACGTTCTACCGGTCCCCGTCCCCCGGCGCCAAACCCTTTGTCGAAGTGGGCGATACGGTCAAGGCGGGCGACACCATCTGCATCATCGAGGCGATGAAGCTGCTGAACGAGATCGAGTGCGACAAGGACGGTGTGGTCAAGGCGATACTGGTCGAGAACGGCCAGCCGGTCGAGTACGGCGAGCCTTTGGTGGTTCTGGAGTGAGACGCCGGGCGCGAGTGCCGGTACGCAAGGGCGGAATCCCTGCGCCGCGCGGGCGCGCAGTTGCCGGCTTGCAGGCTGAGCCGGTACTGAACCATGTTTAAGAAGGTCCTTATCGCCAACCGCGGCGAAATCGCCCTGCGCATCCAGCGCGCCTGCCGCGAACTCGGCATCAAGACGGTGATGGTGCATTCGGAAGCCGACAGCGAGGCGAAATACGTGAAGCTCGCCGACGAATCGGTGTGCATCGGACCGGCTGCGTCCGCGGCCAGCTATCTCAACATCCCGGCCATTATCAGCGCGGCGGAAGTGACCGATTCCGAGGCGATCCACCCCGGCTATGGTTTTCTTTCGGAAAATGCCGATTTCGCCGAGCGCGTCGAGAAGAGCGGCTTCGTCTTCATCGGCCCGCGCCCGGACACCATCAGGCTGATGGGCGACAAGATCAATGCCAAGGCGGCGATGGTCAAGGCCGGGGTTCCCTGCGTTCCCGGGTCCGAAGGCCCGCTGCCGGAGCAGAACGATGAAATCGTAAAGGCGGCGCGCAAGGTAGGCTACCCGGTGATCGTCAAGGCCTCGGGCGGCGGCGGCGGGCGTGGTATGCGCGTGGTGCACACTGAGGCGGCGCTGCTCGCGGCGGTAAATCTGACGCAGCAGGAGGCGCAGGCCGCGTTCGGCAACCCCGCGGTGTATCTCGAAAAATTCCTGGAGAATCCGCGCCATGTCGAGATCCAGGTGCTGGCCGACGAATTCAAGAATGCCGTCTATCTGGGCGAGCGCGACTGTTCGATGCAGCGGCGCCATCAGAAGATCATCGAGGAGGCGCCGGCGCCCGGGATCAGCGAACGCCAGCGCGTGCGCATCGGCGAGCGCTGCGCCGAGGCCTGCCGCAAGATCGGCTATCGCGGCGTGGGCACGTTCGAGTTCCTGTACGAGGGCGGAGAGTTCTATTTCATCGAGATGAACACGCGCATCCAGGTCGAGCACCCGGTCACCGAGATGATCACCGGCATCGACCTGGTGCAGGAGCAGATCCGCGTCGCCGCCGGCGAGAAGCTGCGCCTGCGCCAGCGCGACGTGGTCCTGCGCGGGCACGCGCTGGAATGCCGCATCAATGCCGAAGACCCGTTCAAGTTCACCCCTTCGCCCGGACGCATCACCTCCTACCATCCGCCCGGGGGGCCCGGGATACGCGTCGACTCGCATATCTATCACGGCTATTTCGTGCCGCCGAACTACGATTCGTTGATCGCCAAGGTCATTGCCTACGGCGCCACGCGTGATCAGGCGCTGCGCCGCATGCGCATCGCGCTGTCCGAAATGGCGGTGCAGGGCATCCAGACCAATATTCCGCTGCACCAGGAATTGCTGCTCGACGAGCGTTTTGTCAAAGGCGGCACCGGCATTCATTATCTCGAGCAGAAACTGGCGCAGCAGAAGCTCGAGAAAGGCTGAACTCTGGCCTGGGTCTCGCTCATGCTGCGTACCGACGCGCGCCTCGCCGATGAACTGAGCGACGCGCTGCTCGCGCAGGGCGCGCTGTCGGTCAGTCTGGAGGACGCCGGCGCCGGCAGCGAGGCGGAGACGCCCCTTTCCGGTGAACCCGGCATGCAGGTCGACGCTGCCTGGCCGCAGAGCCTGGTCAGT
>JAAOZY010000441.1 GCA_012274205.1 Betaproteobacteria bacterium | reverse complement strand
GGCTGCTTCGCCGACGCCAATCCCATCCTGCCGGTGTATCGCGGCGAGTTGCAATGCCGCAGCCTGGGCATGAAAGTCGAGGTCTGGGACGAGGACGAACGCCCGCTGGTGGGCGCGAAGGGCGAGCTCGTCTGCACCAAGCCGTTCCCGTCGATGCCCATCGGCTTCTGGAACGACCCGCAGGGCAAGCGCTATCACGAGGCCTATTTCGCGCGCTTTCGCAATGTGTGGTGCCACGGCGACTACTGCGAATTGACCGAGCGCGGCACCATGATCGTCTACGGGCGTTCGGATGCGACGCTGAATCCGGGCGGTGTGCGCATCGGCACCGCCGAGATCTACGCCCAGGTCGAAAAGATCGAAGCGGTGGTGGAGGCGGTGGCCATCGGCCAGCTGTGGCCGCCGGAGCAGCCCAGCGATACCCGCGTGGTGCTGTTCGTCAAGCTGCGCGAAGGCTTGGCCCTCGATGCGGCGCTCGAGGAGCGCATCCGCCGCCAGATCCGCGAGCACACCACGCCGCGCCACGTGCCCGCGCGCATCGTGCAGGTGCCCGACATCCCGCGCACCAAGAATGGCAAGGTGGTCGAGCTTGCGGTAAAGGCGATGGTGCACGGCATGCCGGTGACGCATACCGACGCGCTCGCCAATCCGGAGGTGCTGCAGCTGTTCCGCGACATGCCCGAACTGGCCGTCTGATTAAACCGGGGACAGACCACAGTTTGTCGTCGATATCGCGGGCTGCGCGTTAAGGCTCCTATCGCATCCGACAAACATGAGTCCCCATGCCTCGCCGTGCCCGCCTGCGAATTGCCGATATGCCTCTGCATATCATCCAACGCGGCAACAATCGCGGCGCCTGCTTTTTTGCCGATGCGGACCGCCTCGTCTATCTGCAGCATCTGCGCGAACTCGCGGCACACCTCGCGTGCTGCGTGCACGCCTATGTGTTGATGTCCAATCATGTGCACTTGCTGCTTAGCTCGCGCGAACCGGATGGAACGTCAAACTTGATGAAGCACCTGGGGCAGCGCTACGTGCAGTACGTAAATCGCAGCTACAAGCGCAGCGGGTCGCTTTGGGAAGGTCGGTTTCGATCGAGTATCGTGCAGGCGGAGAACTATCTGCTCCGTTGCCATCGCTACATTGAACTAAATCCGGTCCGGGCGGGCATGGTCAAATATCCGGCCGACTATCGATGGTCGAGCTTCGCCGCGAATGCAATGGGGAAACCCGATAGGCTCGTCACGCCACACCCCGTCTATCTCGCACTGGCGAGTGACGACACAGTCCGGCAATCGACTTACCTGGAGATGTTTCGCGGTGTGTTGGGGGCCGACGAAATGGAGCAGATACGCCACGCCGGCAACGCGGGATACGCGTTGGGCGACGAACGCTTCCGCAAGGAAATCACCCTCGCACTGGGACGCCGCGCGGGCCCGGGTAAACCGGGCCGACCGCCCAAAAATGGAAACCGGGGGAAACCGGGGACAGACCACGGTTTCTGCGTCCTGAAATTGCCTCACCTAGAGCAGTGAACCCTGAGGGGGAAACTGTGGTCTGTCCCCGGTTTCCCGAACTGGCGGTCTAGGCAGCTTTCTTCTTGCCCAGCACCGCCTTGAGATAGCGCCCGGTGTAGCTCGCCGCATTTTCGGCCACGTCCTCGGGCGTGCCCTGGGCGATGATGCGCCCGCCGCCGTCGCCGCCCTCGGGGCCGAGATCAATGACCCAGTCCGCGGTCTTGATCACGTCGAGGTTGTGTTCGATCACCACCACGCTGTTGCCGTGGTCGCGCAGGCGGTGCAGCACCTGCAGCAGCAGATCGATGTCCTGGAAGTGCAGGCCGGTGGTGGGCTCGTCCAGGATGTAGAGCGTGCGCCCGGTATCGCGCTTGGACAGTTCCAGCGACAACTTCACCCGTTGCGCCTCGCCGCCGGAGAGCGTGGTCGCCGACTGGCCCAGTTCGATGTAGCCCAGGCCGACGTCGAGCAGGGTCTTGAGCTTGCGCGCCACGATGGGAACAGCGGCGAAGAATTCGTGCGCCTGCTCCACCGTCATCTTGAGCACCTCGTGCACGCTCTTGCCCTTGTAGTGCACTTCCAGCGTTTCGCGGTTGTAGCGCTTGCCGTGGCAGACATCGCAGGGCACGTAGATGTCGGGCAGGAAATGCATTTCCACCTTGAGCACGCCGTCACCCTGGCAGGCTTCGCAACGGCCGCCCTTGACGTTGAAGGAGAAGCGCCCGGGGCCGTAGCCGCGCTCGCGCGCCGCCGGCACACCGGCGAACAATTCACGGATCGGAGTGAATAGCCCGGTGTAGGTGGCCGGATTGGAGCGCGGCGTGCGCCCGATCGGGCTCTGGTCGACGCTGATCACCTTGTCGAAGTATTCGAGGCCGCTGACCGATTCATGCGCCGCGGGCTCGGTGCTCGAACCGTACAGATGCTGCGCCACCGCCTGGTACAGCGTGTCGTTGACCAGTGTCGATTTGCCCGAGCCCGACACGCCGGTGACGCACACGAACAGGCCCAGCGGCAGTTCCAGGTTCACCTGCTTCAGGTTGTTGCCGCTGGCGCCGGCGAGGCGCAGTACGCGCGCCTTGTCGTAGCGGTGGCGGCGTTTGGGCAGCGGAATTTCCAGGCGCCCGGCGAGGTACTTGCCGGTGAGCGAAGCCGGATTGCGCATGATTTCCTGCGGGTTGCCTTCGGCTACGAGCTTGCCGCCGTGCTCGCCCGCGCCCGGTCCCATGTCGATCACGTAGTCTGCGGCGAGGATCGCCTCTTCGTCGTGCTCGACCACGATCACCGTGTTGCCAAGATCGCGCAGATGCTTGAGCGTATCGAGCAGGCGCCCGTTGTCGCGCTGGTGCAGGCCGATCGAGGGTTCGTCGAGCACGTACATGACGCCGGTGAGCCCGGAGCCGATCTGGCTCGCGAGGCGTATGCGCTGCGCCTCGCCGCCGGAGAGCGAATCGGCGGAGCGGTCGAGCGACAGGTAATCCAGGCCGACGTTGTTGAGGAAGGACAGGCGCGAGGCTATTTCCTTGACGATGCGGTCGGCGATTGCCGCCTTGTGTCCGGGCAGCTTCAGCTGCTGAAAAAACGCGAGGCCGCGCTTGAGCGGCATCGCGCTCACTTCGAAAATGGGCAGATCCGCGATCTTGACGTTGCGCGCCTCGGTGCGCAGGCGCGTCCCATTGCACGCCGGGCAAGGCTTGCTGTTGAGGTATTTCGCCAGCTCTTCGCGCACCACAATGGAGTCGGTTTCGCGGTAGCGCCGTGCGAGGCTCGGGATCACGCCCTCGAAATCGTGCTCGCGCACCACGGTGCGGCCGCGCTCTGAAAGGTAGGAAAACGGTATTTTTTCCTTGCTGCCATAGAGCACGATGTCCTGCGCCGTCTGCGGCAGCTGGTCGAACGCAGTCTCGACGTCGAAGCCGAAATGCGCGGCGAGGCTGGTGAGCATCTGGAAGTAGAACTGGTTGCGCCGGTCCCAGCCCTTGATCGCGCCGCTCGCAAGCGACAGGTGCGGGTGCGCCACCACGCGGCGCGGATCGAAGAACTCGATCGCGCCAAGGCCGTCGCACTCGGGGCAGGCGCCCATGGGATTGTTGAACGAGAACAGGCGCGGCTCCAGCTCGGCCAGCGAATAGCTGCAGGCCGGGCAGGCGAATTTTGCCGAGAACAGATGCTCCTTGCCCGAATCCGTTTCCACCGCGATGGCGCGGCCGTCGGCATGGCGCAGCGCCGTCTCGAAGGACTCGGCCAGGCGCTGCTTCAATTCGGGCCTGACCTTGAGCCGGTCCACCACCACGTCGGTGGTGTGCTTCTGGTTCTTGGACAGTTTCGGCAGGGAGTCGATGTCGTGCACCTTGCCGTCCACGCGCAGGCGCACGAAGCCCTGCGCACGCAGCTCGGCGAACAGTTCGGCCTGCTCGCCCTTTCTGCCGGCGACGACCGGGGCGAGCACCATCAGCTTGGTGTCCTCGGGCAGCGCGAGCACGTGGTCGACCATTTGCGCCACCGACTGCGCCTCCAGCGGCAGCGCGTGCTCGGGGCAGTAGGGCGTGCCGACGCGCGCATAGAGCAGGCGCAGGTAATCGTGGATCTCGGTCACCGTGCCGACGGTGGAGCGCGGGTTGTGGCTGGTCGCCTTCTGCTCGATCGCGATCGCCGGAGACAGGCCTTCGATCAGGTCGACGTCGGGCTTTTCCATCAGCTGCAGGAACTGGCGCGCGTAGGCCGACAGCGATTCGACGTAGCGGCGCTGGCCCTCGGCGTACAAGGTGTCGAACGCCAGCGAGGACTTGCCCGAGCCCGACAGGCCGGTGATCACGATCAGCCGGTTGCGCGGCAGATCGAGGTTCAGGTTCTTCAGATTGTGCGTGCGCGCACCGCGGATTCTGATCTGGTCCATTGATGGAGTGGGGCGATCCAAACCTGCTAATATACGAGATTACGCTGCCACTACGCCACCGCCTTTTTATGCCCTCCCACAATCCCGATCGCATGTCCCCGCTGGAAATACGCGCAAGCCTTTCTCTTGCCTCGATTTTTGCCTTGCGCATGCTGGGCCTGTTTTTGATCCTCCCGGTGTTCGCCGTGCATGCCATGCACCTCAAGGGCGGGGAAAATCACACCCTGGTCGGCATCGCGCTGGGCACCTACGGGCTGACCCAGGGCATGCTGCAGATTCCCTACGGCATGGCATCGGACCGCTACGGCCGGAAGCGCATCATCATTCTGGGGCTGCTGTTGTTTGCGCTCGGCAGCTTTGTCGCCGCCGTCGGCAACGATATATACGTCATCATCCTCGGCCGCGCCATTCAGGGAGCAGGCGCGATCTCGGCGCCGGTGATGGCTTTCCTGTCCGACTTGACGCGCGAGCAGCACCGCACCAAGGCGATGGCCCTGGTCGGGTCGAGCATCGGCCTGATGTTCGCGCTGTCCCTGGTCGGCTCGCCCCTGCTCTACCGGCACATCGGCATGGGCGGCATATTCATCCTCACCGGGGTGCTGGCGCTGCTTGCGATCTGGGTGGTCATCAAGGTGGTGCCGAAGGAAAGCCTCGGAAAAATGGAGTTCGACGACCAGGTGGAGCCGGCGCGCCTGCGCGACGTACTCAGGAATGTGGATCTGCTGCGGCTCAATCTGGGCATCTTTTCGCTGCACGCGGTGCAGATGGCCATATTCGTGGTAGTGCCGCTGGCCATAGTGAGCGCCGGCGGACTGCCGGTGGGCGAACACTGGAAAGTCTATCTGCCGGTGGTGCTGGGTTCTTTCGTGCTGATGCTGCCGGCGATTTTCTACGCCGAGAAGCGCGACGCGCTCAAGCCGGTGTTCCTCGCGGCCATCGGGCTCATGGCCGTGGTGCAGACGGGTTTCGCCTTCGAGCTGCGGAATTTTCCCGCGCTTGTCATCCTGCTGCTGGGCTTCTTCGTTGCTTTCAACATACTCGAGGCGAGTTTGCCTTCGCTGGTGTCGCGCACCGCGCCACTGCGGGCCAAGGGCACGGCGCTGGGCGTGTACAACACCACCCAGTCGCTCGGCCTGTTTGTCGGCGGCGCCGTGGGCGGCTGGCTGATGCAGCATCACGGGAGGACGCCGGTGTTCATGTTCGGCGCGGTATTGATTGCAGTGTGGGGCATTACCGCGGCGGGCATGCGCGTGCCGCAGCGCGCGCGCCGGCGCGGCGCGGTAGGTGGCGCGGCGATGGGCGACGGCGCGGCCAGGTAGCGCCGGATAAAAACCAAACGGGAGAATCGACATGGCATCGGTCAACAAAGTCATAGTGGTGGGCAATCTGGGCAAAGACCCCGAGACCCGCTTCCTGCCGGACGGCAAGGCGGTGTGTAATTTCTCGGTCGCGACCACCGACACCTGGAAGGACAAGGCCACCGGGGACAAGAAAGAGGCGACCGAATGGCACCGCGTCTCCACCTTCGGCAGGCTGGCCGAAATCTGCGGCGAATACCTGAAGAAAGGCAGCCAGGTCTATATCGAGGGCAAGCTGCGCACGCGCAAATGGCAGGACAAGGAAGGGCAGGACCGTTACACCACCGAGATCATCGCCGACGCGATGCAGATGCTGGGTTCGCGGAGCGGCATGGGCGGGGGCGAGGCGCGCGAAACACGCGATGCGCCCGCGGCGGGGGAATCCCGGCCGGCGAAAAAGCCCGCCGGCCAGTTCCAGGACATGGACGACGACATTCCTTTCTAGCGTTTTGGGCCTCTCTGGGCCGGCATAGATCCTTGAAACGGCAGGGTTTGCCCATAGATAGACCATGGGAAAGCCCTGCTTTTCCGCTATAATTGCTCCCTTTTTCGTTTGTCGGAGGGCTTTGTGCCTATCTACGAATATCGTTGCTCGTCTTGCGGGTTCCAGAAGGAGTACCTGCAAAAGGTGAGCGACCCTTTGCTGAAGGTCTGCCCCGAGTGCAGCAAAGAGACCTTCGGCAAGATGCTTACTGCAGCGGGTTTCCATCTCACGGGCGGCGGCTGGTACGCCACCGATTTCAAGCACAGCGGCGCCACGCCTGCGGCAAAGACCGCCGCGACGAGCGCCACGGACAGCAAGGCGCCGAGTGCAGGTGAAGGCAAGACCGAAGCCAAACCGGCCGAGACCGCGGCGCCGGCGGCCAGCGCGGGCGCAGCCAAGACTGAATGAAGAAATACCTCATCACCGGCCTGCTGATCTGGATCCCGCTGGTCATCACCATCTGGGTGCTGAAGCTGGTGGTCGACACGCTCGACCAGACGCTGCTGCTGCTGCCGCACGCGCTGCGCACCGAAGGCTGGCTCGGCGTTCACGTCCCGGGCATGGGGGTGCTGCTGACCCTGTTGATCGTGCTGTTCACCGGCGTGATCACGGCGAATTTCGTCGGCCAGCGCCTGGTGCTCCTGTGGCACGAGATCCTGCACCGCATTCCGGTGGTGAGCTCGATTTATTCCAGCGTCAAGCAGGTGAGCGATACCCTGTTTTCCTCCAGCGGCGAGGCGTTCCGCAAGGCGCTGCTGGTGCAGTGGCCGCGCGAGGGCATGTGGACCATAGCCTTTCTCACCGGCGTGCCCGGCGGCGACGTCAGCCGCCATCTGCAGGGCGATTTCGTCAGCGTCTACGTTCCCACCACCCCCAATCCCACCGGCGGCTACTTCGTGATGATGGCGCGCAAGGACGTGATCGAACTCGACATGAGCGTCGATACGGCGCTGAAATACGTGATCTCCATGGGCGTCGCAACGCCGAACGGGAACGGGAAGCGCAGACGGGAAAGCCTGCCCAAGCCCACGCCCAGCTGATGAGCGCAACGGTAATGGGCGCCGCCGCCCGGCTCATCCCCCCGACCAATTAGCCATCACTCATTGCCCATTTCCGACAGACAGCAGATAACACTATGCGAACCCACTACTGCGGCCTGGTAAGCGCCGCCCAGCTCGACCAGACCGTCACCCTGTGCGGCTGGGTCAACACGCGGCGCGACCACGGCGGCGTGATTTTCATCGATCTGCGCGACCGCGAAGGCCTGGTGCAGATCGTGTGCAATCCGACGCGCCCGCAGGTGTTCGCGGTGGCGGAGAAGATCCGCAATGAATTCGTGCTCAAGGTGACTGGCAAGGTGATCCGGCGCGAACCGGCGCTGGTCAACCCCAAACTGAAAAGCGGCGAGATCGAGGTGCTGTGCCAGGAACTCGAGATTCTCAACCCGGCGGTGACGCCGCCGTTCCAGCTCGATGAAGACAACCTGTCGGAAACCACGCGCCTCACCCACCGCGTGATCGATCTGCGCCGGCCGCAGATGCAGGCCAATATGCGCCTGCGCTACAAGGTGGCGATGGCGGTGCGGCGCTATCTGGACGAAGCCGGGTTCATCGACATCGAGACGCCGATGCTGGCCAAGTCCACTCCCGAGGGCGCGCGCGACTACCTCGTGCCCTCGCGCGTGCACGCGGGCATGTTCTTCGCGCTGCCGCAGTCGCCGCAACTGTTCAAACAGATGCTCATGATCGCGGGCTTCGACCGCTATTACCAGATCACCAAGTGCTTCCGCGACGAGGACCTGCGCGCCGACCGCCAGCCCGAGTTCACCCAGGTCGACATCGAAACCTCGTTCCTCGTGGAAGAAGAAATCCGCGCCATCATGGAAGGACTGATGCGCAGCGTGTTCAAGACCTCGCTCGGCGTGGATCTGCCCGATCCGCTGCCGGTGATGACCTATGCCGAGGCGATGCTGCGCTATGGTTCGGACAAGCCCGACCTGCGCGTGGCGCTCGAATTCACCGAGCTCACCGACGTCATGAAGAGCGTCGAGTTCAAGGTGTTCTCCGGCGCGGCCAATGCGGCCGGCGGCCGCGTCGCCGGCCTGCGCATACCCGGCGGCGGCACGCTCACGCGCGGCGAGATCGACGCCTATACCCAGTTCGTCGGCATCTACGGCGCGCGCGGGCTCGCTTATATCAAGGTCAATGAGGCGGCCAAGGGGCGCGAGGGACTGCAGTCGCCGATCGTGAAGAATCTTTCCGATGCGGCGCTTGCGGCCATCGTCGAGCGCTCCGGCGCGAAGGACGGCGACCTGGTGTTCTTCGCCGCCGACAAGGCCAAGATCGTGAACGATGCGCTGGGGGCGCTGCGGGTCAAGATCGGCCATGAAAAAGGCTATGCCGTCGCCGGCTGGAAGCCGCTATGGGTGGTCGATTTTCCGATGTTCGAATACGACGCGGAGGCCAAGCGCTGGGTCGCCATGCATCATCCCTTTACCGCGCCCAAGGACGGGCACGAGGACTACCTCGCCACCGATCCGTCCAAGGCCATCGCCAAGGCCTATGACATGGTGCTCAACGGCTCGGAGATCGGCGGCGGATCGGTGCGTATCCATCGCGAGGAAGTGCAGTCCAAGGTGTTTCGCGCGCTCGCCATCGACGCCGAGGAAGCGAAGCTGAAATTCGGCTATCTGCTCGACGCGCTGCAGTATGGCGCGCCGCCCCACGGCGGCATCGCCTTCGGCCTGGACCGCATCGTCGCCATGATGGCGGGGACCGAATCGATACGCGATGTCATCGCCTTCCCCAAGACGCAGCGCGCGCAATGCCTGCTGACCCAGGCGCCCAGTCCGGTGGACGAGAAACAGCTGCGCGAACTGCATATCCGGCTGCGGCGCCAGGAGCCGGCTTAGGCTCCGTTTGCGTTCGGCACATGCGCGCGACGTCCGGAAATGCGATGCTGCGCAGAGCGCTCGCCGCGGTATGCATCGGCATGTGCCTGCTGTCTGCGGGCGCTGCGGCACGGAACGAACGTGCTGCGACCATGGGCGAAATTTCCGCGGCCGCGCTGCCGGCGCAAGCGCGCGCGCTATTGGCACGGATCAAGAGCGGCGGGCCGTTTGCGTACGCCCGGGACGGCAGCGTTTTCGGCAACCGGGAGCGGCGCCTGCCGCAGCGCGAACGCGGCTATTACCGCGAATACACGGTGAACACGCCGGGTGCGCGCGACCGCGGCGCGCGCCGCATTGTCGCCGGTGCCGGGGCCGCAGGCGACGTGCGCACTTCCAGCGAATACTATTACAGCGACGATCATTACAATTCATTCAGGCGTATTCATGAATAAGCCCCTGGAACAGCTGCTGCAGGACAAGGACAAGGCCGGCGTCTATCTGAGCGGACCGGACACGCGGCTGATCGCCGATGCGGCACAGGCGGCAGGCCTGGCGCTGTGGCGCGTCGACATCGGCCACGTGCACGACAAACAGGGGTTCATTGCCCTGGTGGCCAAGGCGCTCGGGTTTCCGGATTGGTGCGGCGGCAACTGGGACGCGTTCGAAGACTGCCTCGGCGACCTTTCCTGGCATCCGGCGCCCGGCTATGTGCTGCTGCTGGAGCACGGCAAGCATTTCGGCGCTGGCCACAAGCAGGAGTTCGTGACCGCGGTGGAAGTCCTGGATGGTGCCGCCGAATACTGGCAGGGGCAGGGCAAGCCCTTCTGGGCCATTGTCAGCGGACCGGAAGGCTGGGACGCGGGGCTGCCGCCGCTGCCAGCCGACTGATCGCAGCGTCCGTTCGTCCGGCGTGTCACCTGAGCACAAAATCCCGCGTTCCGTCCTGGTGGTGATCTACACCACGGACCTGCAAGTGCTGATGATGGAGCGAGCCGGCTGGCCGGGCTTCTGGCAGTCGGTTACCGGCAGCATCGATCACGAGGACGAGCCGCTCGCCGAAACCGCTGCGCGCGAAGTGCGCGAGGAAACCGGCATCGACGTCTCGCGCTACCGGCTGGACGATTGGGGCATGGAAAACAACTTCGAGATCTTCAAGAAGCATCGCAGCCGCTACGCCCCCGGCGTGACCCACAATCTCGAGCACATATTCGGCCTGGAACTGCCGGCGATCGTGCCGGTGCGCCTGGACCCGGGCGAACACCTGCGCTACACGTGGCTGCCGTGGAATCAGGCCGCCGCGCGCACGCCCTCGTGGACCAACCGAGACGCCATCTTGATGCTGCCGCAGCGGCGCAGCGCGGGCGCTACACAATCAAACGGCGATGTGCCTCGGGCGCCTTAGGCACCTTGCCGATTGCTCCAAGATGCTCAACTATAAGCCACGCAGTTTTCGCACACGGTGCCGCGCACGTCTTTCTTCAAATGCGCGGCGCGCAGCTTGACGAATTCGGGCGCATTCCACGCGTCCATGAACGACTGCTTGTTGAGGTCGCCCATGGTCC
This sequence comes from Betaproteobacteria bacterium, assembly GCA_012274205.1. Classification (GTDB taxonomy): domain Bacteria; phylum Pseudomonadota; class Gammaproteobacteria; order Burkholderiales; family SG8-39; genus 2-12-FULL-64-23. Next base: position 2,910 of record JAAOZY010000441.1, on the reverse strand, counting down.
AGTTGGCGGTGGCGTCGAAGCAGCAGGCGGAGAGTTTGCCCTCGGCGGTTACGTGGCCTTCGGTGAAGGCCGACCAGCAGGGCAGGGGTTCGCGCAGGGCGCCGATCCGGCCCTGATTGCCCGCCGTGGGGCGGTAGCCGAGCTGCGCCTCGCGCTCGGTGGCGAAGGCGCCCATGGAATACAGCGGAAGCCAGTAGTGAACGTCGACGTAGGGGATCACGCGCTCCCGCAGCAGGACCTCCATCTTCGCCTGCTGCTCGCCGTCGTAGCGGATCGAAGAGGCGTAGAGACCGGTCTTGTAGCCGTGCTCGCGGCGCAGTTCCCAGCCGGCGCGGATATTGTCCAGCGCGCGGTGGAACAGACGGCCCGACACGCCCATGATCTTCTCGAACTGCTCCTCGTCGGCGGCGTTCACCGACCATTTGAGCGAATCCAGTCCTGCCTTCATGCACGCCTCGATCGCTTCGGGGAACGCCATCGAGGCATTCGAGGTGAGAAACACATAGGGCATCGCCAGTTCGGACTTGAGATAGGCGATGCAATCCACCAGCAGCCGCGGACCCATGAAGGATTCGCCCAGGTAAAACACACCGATCTCCTTCACCCCGGCTTCGCTCATTTCGCGCGTAATGCGTTTGAACAGGCCGAAATCCATGTCCCACTTGGGCTGGACCTCGCGCTTGCGCAGGGCGCAGAAGCCGCAGCGGTAATTGCAGCGCGGCGAAATCTCGATTTTTACGCTTTTGGGGGCTGGCGGCGCCGCCCGCATGTATTGCGGCGGTATGCGCGTCACCGCGTCGATTCTGTCTGTAATCACGCCGAGCTCCTGTTGTGGCCGCGTTCGCGGGTCGATCGATGCTAGGGGAAACGCCGGCGGCTGCGTTTGACCTGGGTCAAGGATTTCCCCCAAGTGCGCCGCGCGCCGGAGCCGGCCGGCAGCTTGCGGCGCAAGCGCCGCGCCGTCCTATAATAGGCGCTCGGCGGCCGTGGCAAAATGAACTTTGTCACGTTTGCTTCAAAAGGAAGGCTGCGATGAATAAACCGCTGGATCTGAAGGTCGAAACGGAACGGCGCGAACGCGCCGATTACGTGCTCGCGCGCACCGACAAGTATTTCACCAAGACGCGCCAGATCGTGGAGAAGTTCGGCGACAAGAGCGTGAGCTACGGCGTATTCATGCGCCGCGGCACCATTTGCGCCGTGAACCCGGCGCTCGAAATCCTGCGCGACTATTACCCGCAGGACGCGCCGCCGCTCAAGATCACCCGCTTGTACGAAGAGGGCGCCTTCGTGCCCGACCAGAAGCCGATCTTCACCTACACCGGCTCGTTCGCGGCGCTGTCGGAACTCGAAACCCTGGTGCTGCGCCGTGTCGGCACCGCCTGCGTGTCGGCCTACAACGCCTTCAAGATGGCGGCCGACCTGCCCAAGGTTGCTTTCATCGACATGCACGCGCGTCACGCCTGCGGCGACGATCTGTCCAATCTCGCCGCCTACGGCGCCGCAGTCGGCAGCCGCATCGCCAAGCTCTCCGGCGCGATCGGCTTCATCGGCGGCTCGCAGGACCTGACCGCGCACTATTACGGCCTCGAGAGCGGCCTCGGTACCATGCCGCACGCGATCGTCGGCTATGCCGGTTCCACCCTGAGAGCGGCGCAGATGTATGCCGAAACCCACCCGCAGGACAATCTCACCGTGCTGGTCGACTACTACGCGCGCGAGTTCAGCGATGCGCTCGAGGTCTGCCGCTGGTGGTACAACGACCTGCTGCCCTCCGATCCGACCAGCGCGCGCACGCTCGCGTTTCGCATCGATACGCACGGCGAGCGCTACGCCGAGGGTCTCGATTACGAGCAGTCGGTCGAACTGGTGGCCGACTGGCTGCACGTATTGAATGAGTTCGAGGCGGTGCGTGCGGTGATGGGCGAGGAAGCCTACGACTCGGATACGCTCAACATCGTCAAGGACCGCGTGCGCAAGGTGCTGTTCGGCACCGGCGTGTCGGTGGCGAGCGTGATCAAGATGCGCGAAACGCTGGACGCCGCCGGCTTCAACGCGGCGCGCATCGTCGCCTCCAGCGGTTTCACCCCGTTCAAGTGCAAGATGTTCGGCCATGCGCGCGCGCCGGTGGACGTGATCGGCACCGGCTCGTTCATCCCGGAGGCCTTCGGTGACACCTTCGCCACCGCCGATATCTTCATGTACGAAGGGAAATTTCTGATCAAGGTCGGGCGCGAGAAGCTGTTTCAGGGCCTGAGGCCCTAGATTGGAAAATACGGCCGCAAGCAATCTCCGCGAGGCATCATCGGTATGAAACTGCGCCTCGCCACCTATAACATCCACAAGGGCTTCTCGCACTTCAACCGGCGCATGATGGTGCACGAACTGCGCCATCACCTGCGCCTGCTCGGCGTCGATCTGGTGTTCCTGCAGGAGGTGCAGGGCGAGCATGTGCAAAACGCTGAGCGCGTTGTCGACTGGCCGGCGCAGCCGCAGTACGAATTCCTTGCCGACGAGGTCTGGGGCGATTACGCCTACGGCCGCAATGCAGTCTACAACCACGGCCATCACGGCAACGCGATACTCAGCCGATTTCCCATCGTCAGCGCCGAGAATCAGGACGTGTCAACGCACCGCTTCGAGCAGCGCGGCCTGCTGCATTGCGAAATCGATCTGGGCGGACAGCCCCTGCACTGCCTGTGCGTGCATTTCGGTCTGCATGAGCGCGGACGCAGGCGCCAGCTGTCCGCGCTGACCGAACGCGTGCAGCGCCTGGTGCCGGCGCAGGCGCCGCTGATCGTCGCGGGCGACTTCAACGATTGGCGCAACTCCGCCGGGCGCTCGCTGGTGGCGGAGCTCGGTTTGAAGGAGGTATTCCGCGACCAGCGCGGCCGGCCGGCGCGCACCTAT
>JAAOZY010000440.1 GCA_012274205.1 Betaproteobacteria bacterium | reverse complement strand
CCGCAGCCGCCGACGAAGCCAAGGCCAAAGCCGCCGAACCGCCCCCGCCGCCGCCCAGCATGGGTACGGAATACACCGAGAAGGGCGCCGACACCTGCCTGCAATGCCACGTCGAGGGCGGCGATTTCCCGGTGTTCGCAATCTTCAAGACCAAGCACGCCAACCGCGCCGACAAGCGCGCCCCGTTTGGCCCCGGACACCTGCAATGCGAGGCCTGCCACGGTCCGGGGAAGAAGCACGCGGATGCGGGCGGCGGGCCGGACGGCATCAACAGCCAGAAGTCCACGTCTTTCCTGTCGGCACACGAGCGCAACAAGTACTGCCTGGAGTGCCACCAGAACAATGACCGCACCGGCTGGCACGCGAGTACGCACGATTCCAACAATGTCGCCTGCGCGGACTGCCACAAGATTCACGCCGAACGCGACCCGGTGCTGGCGAAGGCGACCCAGCCGGAAGTCTGCTACAAGTGCCACAGGAAGGAACGCGCAGACTTCCTCAAACCGTCGGCGCACCCGGTGCGCTTCGGCACCATGACCTGCAGCGACTGCCATGCCCCGCATGGCTCAAACGCCAGAGCCATGCTGGTGAAGCCGACAGTGAACCAGACCTGCTACACCTGCCATGCGGAAAAACGCGGCCCGTTCCTGTGGGAACATGCACCGGTAGCCGAGGATTGCACCCTGTGCCATTACGCGCACGGCTCGGTGAATCAGTGGCGATTGAAGAAGAATCCGCCGCTGCTGTGCCAGCAATGCCACTCGGTCGCCGGCCACCCGTCGGTGGCGCGCACCAATGCATCGCTGCCCGGCGGCGCGGGCGGCGGACAGGCCTTCCTGCTGGCCGGCAGTTGCCTCAACTGCCATTCGCAGATCCACGGTTCGAACCATCCGTCCGGATACAAGTTGATGCGCTAGCCGGCGCGGAACGCGGGTACCAGTGACGATGCGAGGCAAAGACCCGGCTGCAGCAAAAGCGAATATACGCAGCGTATTAGGCCGTAACGACAACAGGACAGGAACATGAAAACTACGAATCAACTGCTTCTGCTCGGCACGCTGTCCTTGCTGTCGCCGGCGGTCGTCGCCCAGTCACAGGCTCCCGCGGACACGTCGCAGTGGAAATGCGAGTCGTGCAAGTTCGAGCAGGGCGTCAGCGGTACGGTCGACGTGGGCGCAGGTTCGGTGTCGGACAAATCGGCCGAATTCGGACAATACAACGGCCTCGACAAGAAAGGCGGATTTTTCATAGGCGACGGATCGGTTCGCTCGCGCGGCGCGGACGGCAGTTACTGGAACATGAACGCATCGAACCTCGGACTGGACACACGCTCCGTCGATGCGGAGGGCGGCAAGCAGGGCAGCTACAAATTCCTGTTCCAGTACGACGAGACGCCGCACCGCATAGCGAACGGCGTGCAGACGCCCTTCATCGGCGCGGGCGGCGCATCGCTGAGCCTGCCGGCCGGATTCGCAGCCGCCACTACGGGTGCCATGCCTTTGGCCGGACAAATGAATTCGGTCGACCTGGGATCGTTGCGCAAGCAGGTCGGGGTGGGCGCCTCCTGGATCCCCGCTTCCAACTGGGAAACCGCGTTCAAGGTGCGCCACGAAACGCGCGAGGGGAATAAGCTGACGTCCGCGTCCTTCTTCGTCAACAGCACGCAGCTGGTGGAGCCCACGGATTACGTGACCGACCAAGTGGACGCGTCGGCTTCCTACGCCACCAAGAAATTCCAGCTGAAGTTCGCCTACTACGGATCGAAATTCCAGAATCACAATGATTCCCTGACTTGGGCCAATCCCTACGGCACCGCCGCCTTTCTCGGCACATTCCCCGGCGCGGCCAACGGACAGCTGGCGCTGCCGCCGGACAATCAGTTTCACCAGGTTTCGGCAACGGCGGGATACCAATTCAGCGACAAGACGCGCCTGAGCGGCGATATCGCCTACGGCCGGATGACGCAAAACGACAATTTCCTTCCCTATGGCACCGCCTTTGCCGGGCCGGGCGGTTCGCTGAACGGCCGCGCGAAGACGCTCGATGCGGCGCTGAAGCTCAGTTCGGCAGTCACCGACCGCCTGCGCCTGAACGCGGCGTATACGCACAACGATCGCGACAATCAGACGCCGCAATCGCTGTACGCCGTCGTGTCCACCGACATGTTTGCCGGAACGCCCAGCACCAATCTGCCCTACAGTTTCAAACAGGATAAATTGAAGCTGAGCGCGGAATACGCCGCCTCGGCGCGCCTGCGCGGCTCGGTAGGCGCGGACTTCGATTCGAATAAGCGCACCTATGCCGAAGTCGATACCACGCGCGAGAACACGATCTGGGGCAAGCTCGCCTCCAGCATCACGGACAAAGTCGATCTGACGTTCAAGCTCGCGCATGGCGAGCGCAGGAATACGGGCACATTCCAGCCTATCGCCGGAATCACGCCTCCCGAAAATCCCTTGCTCAGGCGCTTCAATCTGGCCAATCGCGACCGGGATACGGTCGGATTGCGTGCCGATTTCATGCCGCTGGAACGCCTCAGCCTCGGGCTGGGCTTGGATTCGTCGGAAGACAAGTACACGGATTCGACCCTGGGCCTGACCAATGCCAAGGATTTCAATCTGAATGGCGACGCTACGCTGGCGGTGTCGGAGCGCACCAATCTGCGCTTCTACGCCAACCGCCAGGTAATCAAGTCGAATCAGGCCGGCAGCCAGACATTTTCAACACCGGACTGGTTTGCCGACAACAAGGACACGGTTGATACATTCGGCTTGGGTGTGAAGCATGCGGCGATCAAGGACAAGCTGGACATCGGCGCGGACTACAGCACTTCGCGCTCGCGCAGCCAGATCAACGTCAACACCGGCTTGACGAATCCGGGATTCCCGGACATCACCGCGACGCTGGACACGCTGAAGCTCTATGCCACCTATCGCCTGAAACAGTCCATGTCGCTGCAGGCAGGCTACTGGATCGAGCATTACTCCACCACGGACTGGATGCTCGACGGCGTCACGTCGACGACCATTCCCAACGTCCTGACCATGGGGCTGCAGTCACCGCAATATCGCGTCGACGTGCTCCGGCTGGCGCTCAGGTACAAGTTCTAGGCAGGTTCCCTCGCCCCGCGTGCGGGGAGAGGGCTAGGGTGAGGGGCGTTCTTGTGCTCGCGAGCAAGCTCGCTCCCACGTTTCTGTAGGCCTCGGGACGCCGCGGCGCTTACGGATTCAGCCTTGCCACAGCGGCGGCTCGTCCATGAGCGCGATCTGTTCGCGCAATTCCAGTATCCGGTCCTGCCAGTAACGCTGTGTGTTGAACCACGGAAACGCGGCGGGGAAGGCGGGGTCGTCCCAGCGCCGCGCGATCCAGGCGGAGTAGTGAATGAGGCGCAGCGTGCGCAGCGCCTCCACCAGATGCAGCTCGCGCGCATCGAATTCGTGGAAATCTTCGTAACCGGCGAGCAGGTCGGCGAGCTGGCGCACCATCGCGGCGCGCTCGCCCGAAAGCAGCATCCACAGATCCTGCACCGCGGGACCGGTGCGCGCGTCGTCGAAATCGACGAAATGCGGTCCGCGCGCTTCGGCGCCTTCGGTCCAGAGCACATTGCCCGCATGGCAGTCGCCGTGCAGCCTGAGGGTACGCAGCGCACCGGCGCGCTCGTAGCAGCGGCTCACGCCCTCGAGCGCCTGCGCCGTCACGCTGGTCCAGGCTTCGTCCAGGTCGGCTGGAATGAAGCCATGGGCGAGCAGATAGGCGCGCGGCTCGGTACCAAAGCTTTCCAGGTCCAGTGCCGGCCGTGCGCGAAACGGCGCCAGCGCGCCGACGGCGTGGATGCGGCCGATGAAGCGCCCCATCCACTCCAGGGTCTCGCGGTCCTCCAACTCCGGTGCGCGGCCGCCGCGCTTGGGATACACCGCGAAGCGATAGCCGCCGAACTGGTGCAGCGTTCTTCCCTCTTGCACCAGCGGCGCGACCACCGGAAGTTCGCGTTCGGCCAGTTCGCGCACGAATTCGTGCTCCTCGGCGATCTGCGCATCGCTCCAGCGCGCGGGGCGATAGAACTTGGCCACCAGCACCGGGGCTGGCGCCCCGGGCGCCGGCTCCTCCAGCCAGACCTGGTAGACGCGGTTCTCGTAGCTGTTCAGCGTCAGCAGGCGCCCGTCGCCGCGCAGCCCTATGCTGTCCAGCGCGTCGAGCACGCAATCGGGGGTGAGCCTGCCGTAGGGTGCATTGTCGGTATCCATGCGCCCATTGTACGGGCGTAGGTACTGACCTTGCCCGGCAGAATCGTCATTCCGGAAAGTATTGTCATCCCGAGCGAAGCGACGCCCCGAAGGAAGTCCCCTTG
>JAAOZY010000439.1 GCA_012274205.1 Betaproteobacteria bacterium | reverse complement strand
GTGATCGCGCGCCTGCTCGAAGGCTGCCGCCATGTCACCGTCGGCGCCTCCTCGCCCATACCCGGCGCGGCCGCGCTGCTGCGGCGGGAATTGAGCAAGGGTGCGATGCGCGTGACCATCCTCGGCTCCAACCGCTACAACGCCTATACCGACGGCGGTGTGGAAACCTTCGACATGGCGGCGCAGGGCCGCATCGACGCCTTCTTTCTCGGCGGCGGCCAGATCGATGGCCGGGGCAACATCAATCTGGTCGGCACCGGCAGCTACCCCGCGAGCGATGTGCGCTGGCCCGGCTCCTTCGGCTCCGCCTACCTGTACTACCTGGTGCCGAAGGTGATCCTGTTCCGCGAGGAGCATAGCCGCAGGGTGCTCGTGCCCAAGGTGGATTTCATCAGCGCGCCCGGCGTGAGCGCGCCCAATGTCTACCGACCCGGCGGCCCCTATGGCCTGCTCACCGGGCTGGCCTGGTTTTCCTTCGACAAGCAAAAGCAGCGCTTCCGTCTCGAAAGCGTGCACCCCGGGCACAGCGTGGCGGAGATCCGCGATCAGACCGGCTTCGAATTCGATTGCCCGGATTCGGTCCCGTTCACCGCGGCGCCCGAAGCGGAAATCCTGGCGCTGATCCGCGGCCACATACGCAGGGAAATCGGCGAGACCTACCCGCGCTTCGCTGCGACCTTCGCTGGCTGAGTGGCGGCATGAACAACCGCGCGCAGCGAGGAGCACACCGTGCCTGAACGCGATGCCGCGTCGATCACGCGGCGCGTCATTCTTGCGCTGCTGCTGGGCGCCCTGTTCGTGCTCGGCTACATGGTGCTCGGCTGGTTCATCGCCCCGGCGGTCTGGGCCGCCATCCTCGCCTATGTCACCTGGCCGGCCTATGCGCGGCTGCGCAAGCTGCTGCGCAACCATGCGATGAGCAGCGCAATCGTAATGACGCTGCTGCTGACCACCGCGTTCGTGCTGCCGCTGCTGTGGCTGATATTCCTGCTGCAGGGCGAATTCGTCATCGCCTACCAGGCGGCGTCCGCCTACATGGCCGAAGGACCGCACAAGCTCCCGGATTTCATCGCGCACCTGCCCTGGATCGGAGAGCGGCTGCAGGACCTCATCAACGAATTCACCAATGACCCCGCGGCGCTGCGCAGCCAGCTGTCCAGTCTGGCACACCAGTGGTCGGGCGAGCTCGGCAATCTGATCGGCGGCGTCGGGCGCAATGCCGTCAGGCTGGGTTTCGCCCTGCTCACCATTCTGTTCATCTATCGCGACGGCGAGAGCCTGCTCAAGCAGGTGCGCAAGGTGCTGCGGCGTTTCCTCGGCACGCGCGTCGACGGCTACATCATCGCCATCGGCAATACCACCAAGGCGGTGCTCTACGGCCTGGTCCTGACGGCCCTGGCGCAGGGTCTGCTGGCGGGCGTCGGCTACTGGGCGGCGGGGGTGCGCGCGCCGGTGCTGTTCGGCGCGTTTACCGCGCTGATCGCGCTGATGCCGTTCGGCACGCCTTTTGTGTGGGGCGCGCTGGGCGGGTGGTTGCTGTTCAGCGGCAATACGCTCGCCGGCGTTGGACTGTTGCTGTGGGGCGCGCTGGTGGTGAGCTCGGTCGACAACCTGATACGCCCGCTGGTGATCAGCAGCGCGACGCAGATTCCGTTTCTGCTGGTCATGTTCGGCGTGATCGGCGGCCTGGCGAGCTTTGGCCTGATCGGCATGTTCATCGGCCCGGTTATCGTCGCCGTGTTGCTGGCGCTCTGGCGCGAGTGGCTGGAAGACCAGGTGCCGCCGGGCGCCCCGCCCGCAGCCTGAGTCCGCACCCCGGCCGCGGGTGCGCCATGCCCCGCGTCAGCTGTCGCGGCCCTTCATCATGCGCAGCGGGCTATACGCGAGCACCGTCTCGCCGCGCTGGCTTACCACCTGGTTCTGGGTGCGCACCAGCCCGCGGTTGCCCTTGGAGGTCGCGCGCACTTCGCTGACGCGGACTTCGACATGAATCGTGTCTCCGACAAATGTCGGCCCTTTGACGTCCAGGCTTGCGTTGAGGAACGCGAGGCCGGGGCCCTGGATCATAGGCAGCAGCAGGCCTTCGGCGCAGGCATAGACCAGAGCGGCAGGCACGACGCGGCCGGCGATCGCCATATTCTCCCGGTCCTCGGTATTGGTGAACAATTCTTCCGTCAGCCAGGACAGATTGACGAAGTTCACCAGATCGGTCTCGGTCAGCGTACGTCCCACGGTGCGGAAGCGGTCGCCCACCGCAAGGTCATTCCAGAACGGGCCCATGCCCAGCAATTTGATCTCTTTTTCCATTTGCGGCCTCCACTTTTGGACGCGTCGATGTTACGCTCCGACGCGCCGCCTGTGAATCGGGTGACGTTTTTCTTTCGAACCACGGGATCAGCTTGGCCAAAGTACTCGAACTGAACGCGCTCGATATGGGCGCCATCGTCCGCCCTGGCGACTGCGTAATGTGGGGTCAGGCGAATGCCGAACCGTTGCCGCTGTCCCAGGCATTGATGGCGCAGCGCCATGCCATAGGGCAATTCAGCGTCTTCCTCGGCATCAGCTATTCGAACACGCTGAAAGCCGAGTATGCGGACTGCGTGCGCTTTTCCGGCTATGCCGGCACCGGCGGCAACCGCGCCCTGGTCAAGGCAGGCGCGCTCGACATCCTGCCCTGCCACTACTCCCACCTGGGCGAGCTGATCGCGCGCCGCCGGCTCAAGGTGGACGTGCTGCTGCTGCAGCTCGCACCGGCGAACGAGCGCGGCGAGTACAGCCTCTCGGTCGCCCACGAATACCTGATCCCCGCGCTGGAGGCCGCGCGCGTCGTAGTCGCGGAAGTCAATGAACGCGCTCCCTGGACGCATGGCGAGCGGCCGGTGCTGGAGGCCGACCTCGACTACATCGTGCGTAGCGCGCGCGCGCCGCTGGAACTGCTGCACCCGCAGCCGGGCGCAGCCGAGCTCGCCATCGCACGCCATGTCGCCGGCCTCATCGAGGATGGGGCGACGCTGCAATTCGGCCTGGGCGCCCTGCCGGAGGCGATCCTGGCCGAACTCGCCGACCGGCGCGGGCTAGGCGTGCATTCGGGCGCCATCGGTGACCAGGTGGCAGTGCTGATGCAGGCCGGCGTCATCACCAACGAGCGCAAGAGCATAGACCGCGGCAGCACCATCGCCGGCATCATGTTCGGCAGCAAGGCCCTGCACGATTTCGCCCACTGCAATGCGCAGATCCAGTTCCGCTCATCCGACTATACCCACGGCCCGCGCGTGCTCCAGCAGATAGAGCGCTTCACCGCGCTCAACTCGGCGGTTGAAGTCGACCTCTCCGGGCAGATCAACGCGGAGGTCGCCGCCGGCGTCTACGTCGGCGCTGTCGGCGGCGCGGTCGACTTCCTGCGCGCCGCGCACTATTCCAAAGGCGGGCTGCCGATCGTCGCACTGCCCTCCACCGCCGGCAAACACAGCCGCATCGTCGCAAGGCTGCAGGGACCGGTGAGCACGCCGCGCAGCGATGCCGGCATCATCGTCACCGAGTTCGGCATCGCGGACCTGCGCGGCGCTGGCCTCGCGGAACGCGCGCGCAGGCTGCTCGCAATCGCCCATCCGGATCATCGTGAGCAGCTGGAGCGCGACAGCCGCGCCGCCTGAGTCCGAAGCTGTACCGCAACAGGAGCTGAATACACCATGCGTACCTGGCCTGCTCTAATATTGTTGCTCGCGTCGATTCCGGCGCTGGCGGCACCGGATTATGCGCGCGAGCAACGCTGGGACGAACAAGTCTCGCCGGCCATCGTCGTCGGCGACCCGCTTTACCTGAAGCAGCAAAATGGCCACAAATTCCTGGGTATCTACACCACGGCGGCCGATGCAAAAATGGCAGTGGTCGTGGTCCACGGAATCGGGGTCAATCCCGACTGGGGCATGATAGGCACGCTGCGCCAGCGCCTGCCCGATCACGGCTACGCCACCCTTTCGATCCAGATGCCGGTGCTCGCAGCAGATGCCGCGCCGGAAGCCTACGCCGATACCTTTCCCGAGGCGGTCGAGCGGCTGAGCCTGGCGGTCGGCTATCTGCGCGAGCAGGGTTACCGGCGCATCGCCATCGTCTCCCACAGCCTGGGCTCACGCATGGCTTACGCCTACATGAAACGCAAGCCGCCCGAGGTCATGGCCTGGGCTGCGCTGGGCATGATGGCTGCACCCGCGGGGCAGAATGCGCCCCTGGTCTACAGCGGCATCGGCGTGCCGGTGCTCGACCTTTACGGCAGCAAGGATCTGCCGCGGGTACTCGAGGGGGCGACCCTGCGCCGCGCTTCGCTCGCGGACAATGCCTCGTCGCGGCAAGTGGTCATCGCCGGCAGTGATCATTTCTACGCCGGTCACGAGGACGAGATGGTCAGGGCCGTGGCCGATTTCCTCGCCGGCCTGAAGTAGCGCGCGCATTTCCGCGGCAGGCGGCTAGCACGAGCGCGCCGGCCGCGCGCCTCAGGACCCTTCGACCTTGACTGGCGTTTCGCGGCTCTTGGTGCGCGCGAGGAAGCCCTCGGACAGCGCCTTGTACACCGGCCAGGGGCAGATCAGGCGCGAAGTCGCGGCCGCGAGCAGCGCGGTTGCCATCAACGGCAGCGCCAGTTTGTGGTTGTTGGTCATTTCAATGACGATGACGAATGCGGTGATCGGCGCCTGCACCACGCCCGAAAAATATCCCACCATGCCCAGCAGCACCACGGCGCCGGTTGAAGCGTACGGCCGAAAAAGCGCTTGCAGGAGGACCTCACTATGACCCGAATCGCGCACGTTTGACGCTTTGGGGGTGCACAATTAGACTACGCTGACCTCGACAAGAACAATCCCGGAGCCCTCCTTGCCCGCCGCTGATGCTTCCACCGGCGAACGTCTACTCGCCCTGTACCTTGCCATGGCGCGCATCCGCGCCTTCGAAAATGCGGCGGAAGTCGCGAGCCGCGGCAGCGTCGCAGCATTCGGCGGCAGCAGCGATGCGGCCGCGCTGGTGCGCGGCCCGCTGCACCTTTCCACCGGGCAGGAGGCCGTCGCCGCCGGCGTGTGCGCGAACCTTGCGCGCAGCGACTACCTGACTTCCACCCACCGCGGCCACGGCCACACCCTGGCCAAGGGCGCGAGCCCCACGGCGATGATGTGCGAGCTGTTCGGCCGCGCCGCCGGCACCAACAAGGGCAAGGGCGGCTCCATGCATATCGCCGATTTCGGTGTTGGCATGCTCGGCGCGAACGGCGTGGTCGCGGCGGGAATTCCGATTGCAGTGGGTGCCGCGCATTCGTCGAAGATCCGCGGCAGCGACGCCATCGTGGCCTGTTTTTTCGGCGACGGCGCGATCAACCGCGGGCCTTTCCTCGAAGGGCTCAACTGGGCGAAGATTTTCGAATTGCCGGTGCTGTTCATATGCGAGGACAACCGCTATTCGGCGACCACGGCTACCGACGCCATGACCGCCGGCACGGGCGCGGCGGCGCGTGCGCAGGGCATCGGCCTGGCCACGCAAACCGTCGACGGCAACGACGTGCTCGCCGTGGATGCGGCGGCGCACGAACTGATCCAGCGCATCCGCGCCGGCGCCGGACCACAGTTCCTGCACGCCCTCACCTATCGCGTCAAAGGCCATGTTTCGGTGGACGTGGCGGCCTATCGCAGCCAGCGGGAACTCGAGAGCGCGCTCGAGAGCGATCCGCTCAGCCTGGCGGCGGAGCGCCTCGGAGCGCTAGGCATCGCAGCTGAGCGCATCGCCGCCGCCAATACCCGGGCGCAGGCGGAAATCGACGCGGCGGTGGCCGCGGCGCGCGCCGCGCGCCCGTCCGATCCCGCCGACGCCTACACCGACATCCAGGACACGGGAGCCGGACAATGGCGCTGATGAGCTATGCGCAGGCAGCCTGCCAGGCGCTCGCCGACGCGATGCGCGCGGATGCGAGCGTGGTCGTCCTGGGCGAGGACGTGGGACACGGCGGCGTCTTCGGCCAGTACCTCGGCCTGCAGCAGGCGTTCGGCGCGGCGCGCGTGATCGACACGCCGATCTCCGAGGCGACCATCGTCGGCGCCGCAGTCGGCATGGCGCTCACCGGGCTGCGGCCGGTGGTCGAAATGCGGGTGGTCGATTTTGCCTTGTGCGCGATCGACGAGATCGTCAATCAGGCGGCGAAGAACCGCTATATGTTCGGCGGCCATGGCCGGGTACCGCTGGTTGCGCGCCTGCCCATCGGCATCTGGGGCGGCTCCGCCGCGCAGCATTCGCAGTCGCTGGAGGCCTGGTTCGCGCACATTCCCGGCCTGGTGGTCGTGACCCCCGCGACCCCTGCCGACAACTACGGCCTGCTCGCCGCAGCCATCGATTGCGCCGATCCCGTCATCTACATGGAACACAAGGAACTGTGGGGGCTGCGGGGCGAGGTGGATGTGGCGCCCGCTCTTGCCTTGGGCAAGGCGCGCCTGGCGCGTGCCGGGAGCGACATCACTCTGGTAACCTGGTCGCGCATGCTGCACATCGCGCTTGAGGCCGCGGCGCTGGCGCAACAGCAGGGCGTGTCGGTCGAGGTGATCGACCTGCGCACCATCTGGCCCTGGGATCGCGAGCTCGTATTCGGATCGGCCGCACGCACCGGCCGCCTGCTGGTTGCGCACGAAGCGGTGCAGGCCGCGGGCTTCGGCGCGGAAATTGCGGCTACAGTCGCGCAGGAGCTGGGTGTGCCGGTGAGGCGCTTCGGCGCGCCGCGTATCCCGGTGGGTTATGCGCGCACCCTGGAAGACGTCGCGCGCATCTCGGCGCTTGAACTACTGCAGCAGCTGCAAGTCTTTGCCGGTGGCGCCACCCCTGGGGGCGCGGCGCGCTAGCCCAGCGACCTATGCGCAAATTGCAAACTCGACCCTGGATTGTTAAGATGGGCCGCCAAGAATATTTCCAAAGGAGAAAACCATGAAATTCCTTACCGCTGCATTCGCAGCCATCGCAGTTTGCACCTCGGTCGCGGTCCAGGCGGCCTATCCAGACCGTGCGATCAAATTGATCGTGCCTTGGGCCGCCGGCGGCGACACCGACAACATTTTCCGTCCGTTCGCGCCTCCGTTTCAAAAGGCCTTGGGCGCGACGGTTGTCATCGCCAACGTCGGCGGCGCCTCCGGCACCGTGGGCGCGCGCGAAGCCAAGGGCTCGCCACCAGACGGTTACACCCTGTACGCGGTGCATGACTATATCCATTCGACCTATTACACCGGCGTCGCCGACGTCAATTACTGGGACTTCGAACCCGTATGCCGGATCGCCTCCACCCCGTCCATCCTGACGGCAAGCCCGAAGACCAAATGGTCGACACTGAAAGATATGATAGCGGACGCCAAAGCGCATCCGGGGCAGATTTCAGTGGGCGCCACCCTGGGCTCCACCAGCCATTTCTTCCCGGCGCTGGTGGAGAAGGCTGCCGGCATCAAGTTCAAGTACATTTCCTACGACGGACTCGCGCAGCGCATGAACGCCATTCTCGGGGGCCATATCGACCTGACCGACGGCAACCTTACGCAGAAAGGCAAGGTAGACGCCGGCCAGCTGAAGTTTCTCGCCAGCGCCACCGAGAAACGCATGGAAGAGCTGCCCAATGTGCCGACGCTGAAAGAACTGGGCTACGACGTGGTCTACTCGGTGTCGCGCGGCATTCTGGCCCCCAAGGGCACACCTAACGAAATACTGAGCAAACTCGAGAGCGCTTGCAGCCAGGCGAGCAAGGATCCCGCTTTCGCCGCTTCCATGAAAAGCCAGGGGACGGACGTACTCTACCTCGACCGAAAAGGGTACGCGGAATTCCTCAAGCAGAACGACGTATTGAATAAGGATCTGTCGCGCGAGCTCGGCATACTGAAGCGCTGATGCAAGCGATGATCGAGTTGTCAGGCGCGAGGTTGGCAGTATGCGCCTGACGCAGAACGTTATTGCCGGGCTCATCTGCCTGGCACTTTCCATCGGCATGCTGGTGCTGACGCGCGGGCTGCCGCAATCGTCCTTCGTACCGGTCGGGCCGGATTTCTATCCGCGCATCGTGCTGGTCATCATGGCAGTGCTCTCGGTACTGCTCATCGTGATCGACCTCTGGCCGCAAGCGGGAAAAAGCGCGGAAGCATCGGCCGCTGCCGCACCGGAAAAGCGTAACTATCGCCTCGTGGGCGTGACCTATGCGGTGTTCACCGGCTACGTGATTTTGCTGCCGCTCGTGGGTTATCGCGTCTCGACCTTCCTGTTCGTGGTGGCACTGCAGGCGGTGTTCGACCCGCCGCGCGGCACCCGCGGCTGGGTGCTGCTGATGGTTTCCGGGCTGGCTACATCATTCGTCACCTACATCGTATTCAACGACTATCTCTCCGTGCTGTTGCCGCGCGGACATTGGACTGGGTGGTAATCCATGTACGAACTGCTGCTCGGCGGCGTCCAGAACATTCTGCATCTGCATTACCTCGTGCCGCTGTTTCTCGGCACTCTGGTCGGACTGATCGGCGGCGCGCTGCCCGGCGTCACCATCACCATGACCATCATTATCGTGCTGCCGTTCACCTTTGGCATGGATCCGCTGCAGGGCCTGGCGACGATGACCGGCGTGTACGTGGGCGGCTCGGCCGGCGGCGCGATCACCGCTGCGCTGATCGGCATTCCCGGCACGCCGTCGGCAATCACCACCACCTTCGACGGCTACCCGATGGTGCAGAAGGGCCAGCCGGGACGCGCGGTATGGCTCGGCATCTGGTCTTCTTTCCTCGGCGGCTTGCTCGCCGGCGTATTTTTGATCGGCGCCACCGGCCCGCTGGCCTCGATTGCGCTCGAGTTCGGACCCTGGGAATACTTCTCCTTGTTCGTGTTCGCATTGTCGATGGTCGCCGGGCTCACCGAAGGCTCCCTGGTCAAGGGACTGCTCTCGGGCGCGATCGGACTGGCGATCACCATCGTCGGCTCCGATCCGATCATGAGCGTGCCGCGCTTCACCCTGGGTACGGAGTTCCTGCGCGCCGGCTTCCCTTTCCTGCCCGTGCTGATCGGCATATTCGCGTTCGCGCAGCTGATGACCGACATCGAGAAAATGGGTCCGGCAGATCGCGGTGCCGCGCCGCTCAAAGCGCCGCCGCTCACGGTATCGCACCTCAAGGTGATCTGGGAAATCCTCTCCAAGCCGTTTCTGCTCGTGTGGTCCACGCTGGTCGGGATTCTGATCGGCGTGCTGCCGGCGATCGGCGGCAGCGCCGCAACCGTCATGGCCTACGACCAGGCGAAGAAATTCTCGAAAACGCCCGAGCGCTTCGGCAAGGGTAATCCGGAAGGCATCATCGCGTCGGAAGCCTCATGTAACGCGAACGTCGGCGGCTCTCTGGTCACCATCATGGCCTTCGGCATCCCCGGGGACGCAGTGACTGCGGTGATGCTCGGCGCCATGACTATCCACGGCATCCAGTCCGGTCCGCTGTTCGTGAGCCAGCATCCGGATATCGCCTACGGCATTTACGCCGCCTACCTGGTGGCGCATCCGCTGATGGTGCTGATCTGCGCTTTGGGCGCGCGCCTGTTCCTGCGCGTAGTGACGGTGCCGAAATCCATACTGATCCCGAATGTGATGGTACTGTGCGTGATCGGTGCCTATGCGCTCGGCAATATCATGGACGACGTGGTGGTGCTGCTGATATTCGGTTTCATCGGTTATGCGCTGGTGAAATTTCGCTTCCCGCTCGCACCCTTGATCCTGGGTCTGATACTGGGCGACCAGATCGAGGTGAATCTGCTGCGCTCGATCATGAGCGATCCGAATCCCTGGCTGTTTATCACGCGCCCGATTTCCGGTTCCTTGCTGGGCCTGTCGGTCGCATCGGTGGTGTTCGCGCTGTGGCAACACCATCGGCATAAAGGCCGAATCACTGAAGTCGAGGACCCGGATTT
>JAAOZY010000438.1 GCA_012274205.1 Betaproteobacteria bacterium | reverse complement strand
GTTCCCAATGGGATTTCGCTGCAAAAATCATTTTGCTGCGAACTGACTTAGGGGAGCACGAGGGGAGTTATCCTCTCGTCTCGTTGAACGCTCTCAGATCTTGGCCCACAGCCACGCCAGCGTGCACAGTCCGAGCACGGATATGAACGCCAGCGGCAGCCACACGTAGAACTTGCGCAGGCGCTGGCGTTCGCGCTGGTGTTCTGCGCGCGCCGCCTCCATCAATGCGACGATGCGCTGCGCTGGATCGGCGCTCGCGGCGGCAGCGGCGGGCGCGGGTGACTCATTGCGGGCAGGCGCCGCGGACTGCGCCGGCTGTCGCGCCAGCGCGATCAGGGCGGCTTCCTTGGCGGAGAGCTTGTCGCCGGCCACGGCCATGCCTAAGGCTTGAAGGAAACGAGGGGAGCGATTCCCTCGTGCTCCCCTAAGTCAGACCGCAGCAAAAAAGCCTTTGCCACGGCAATCTACAAAAGCACGATGTCGAACTGTTCCTGGGTGTAGCTCGACTCGGCCTGCATCGACACCGGCTTGCCGATGAAGTCCTCGAGCATCGCGAGCGACTGCGACTCGTCTTCCAGGAACAGGTCGATGACCACCTGCGCCGCGAGGATGCGGAACTCGCGCGCGTTGAACTGGCGCGATTCGCGCAGGATTTCGCGCAGGATCTCGTAGCACACGGTGCGCGCGGCCTTGACCTGGCCGCGGCCGCCGCAGGTGGGGCAGGGCTCGCACAGCACGTGCGCGAGCGACTCGCGCGTGCGCTTGCGCGTCATCTCCACCAGGCCGAGCTGGGTGAAGCCGCTCACCGTCATGCGCGTGCGGTCGTGGGCGAGCGCCTTGTTGAATTCGGCCAGCACGGCGCTGCGGTGCTCGGCGGTTTCCATGTCGATGAAATCGAGGATGATGATGCCGCCGAGGTTGCGCAGGCGCAGCTGGCGCGCGATCACCTGCGCCGCCTCGAGGTTGGTCTTGAATATGGTGTCGTCGAAATTGCGCACGCCGACGAAGCCGCCGGTGTTGACGTCGATGGTGGTCATCGCCTCGGTCTGGTCGATGATCAGGTAGCCGCCCGATTTCAGGTTGACGCGGCGCGCCAGCGCCTTCTCGATCTCCTCCTCGACGCCGTACAGGTCGAACAGAGGGCGCTCGCCGGTGTAGTGGTCGAGGCGCGCGAGCACGTTCTGCATGTAGTCGCGCGCAAAGCCCTGCAATTTCATGAAATTCTCGCGCGAGTCGATCAGGATGCGCCCGGTGTTCTCGTTGACGAAATCGCGCAGCACGCGCTGCGCCAGCGACAGGTCCTGGTACAGCAGCGAGGGCGCCGCCGCCGACAGGCTTTTCTCGCGCAGGTCGTGCCACAGCTTGCGCAGGTACTGCAGGTCGTTGGAGAGCTCGCTATCGGTGGCGGTCTCGGCCATGGTGCGGATGATGTAGCCGCCTTTTTCGTCGGCGGGCAGCATCTGTTTCACGCGCTCGAGCAGCAGCGCGCGCGCGCCCTCGTCCTCGATGCGCTGCGAGATGCCGACGTGCGTGTCCTGCGGCAGGTGCACCAGCATGCGCCCGGCGATGCTGATCTGCGTCGACAGGCGCGCGCCCTTGGTGCCGATCGGGTCCTTCACCACCTGCACCAGCAGCGGCTGGCCTTCGGCGAGGATTTTCTCGATCGGCTTGTGCGGTGCCTTGCCCGGCTCGGCGCCGCCATGGCCGTTCTGGCGCTCCTCCCAGATGTCGGCCACGTGCAGGAACGCGGCGCGCTCCAGGCCGATCTCGACGAAGGCCGACTGCATCCCCGGGAGCACGCGCGCGACCTTGCCCATGTAGATGTTGCCGAGCAGGCCGCGATTGGCGGAGCGCTCGATATGCAGCTCCTGCGCGACGCCGCTTTGCATGACGGCGACCCGCGTTTCCTGCGGCGTCACGTTGATCAGGATGTCCTCGTTCATGCGGCCATTCTACCGGATGGCCTCGGTGCTCACCCCCCTTTGAAAAAGGGGGCTGGGGGGATTTAGCGGACCTCCGTTGCCAGCCGCGGCAAAATCCCCCTTGTTCCCCCTTTTGCAAAGGGGGAGATCGTTGCCGATTTCCGCGCAGAAGCCAGGCCCGCCTCAGGCGGGCGGGCCGATGCCGAAGCGGCGCAGCAGCAGCATGGTTTCGTACAGCGGCAGGCCCATTACGCCGGAATAGCTGCCGCGGATCTCGGCCACGAAGGCGCCGGCGCGGCCCTGGATGCCATAGGCGCCGGCCTTGTCCATGGGCTCGCCGCTGGCGACATAGCGCTCGATTTCGGCGCTGCCGATTTCGCGAAAGCGCACCATGGTCACCGACAGCTCGGCTTCCATGCGCTCGCCCAGCTTGAACGCGATCGCGGTGAGCACCTCGTGTTCGCGCCCCGACAGGCGCTGCAGGAACTGCGCCGCCTGCTCCGTATTGGCCGGAGTGCCGAGGATTTCGTCGCCGATGCATACCGTGGTGTCCGCGGCGAGCACGCCGCGCAAGGGGAGCTTGCGCTGCACCACGCGCATCCAGCCGCTCTCGACCTTTTCGCGGCACACGCGCATGACATAGTCGCGCGGCTTTTCCCCCGGCAGCGGCTCTTCGTCCACGTCGGGGCCGCGTTCGGCCTTGATGCGCTGGGTCAGCACCTCGTGCTCGACGCCGATCTGTGCCAGCAGTTCGCGCCGGCGCGGGCTGCGCGACGCCAGATAAATGCGCGAGCTGCCCGCAGTGCTCATTCGCGGTGGTAAGGGTGGCCGCCGATGATGGAGAGCGCGCGATAGAGCTGCTCCGCCAGCAGCACCCGCGCCAGGCCGTGCGGCAGGGTCAGCGCCGACAGGCGCAGCTGCATCGCCGCGGATTTCTTCAGCGCCGCATCCAGGCCGTCGGCGCCGCCGATGAGGAAGGCGAGCGCACCGCGTTCCTGCAGCCACGCCTCGAGCTGCACCGCGAGGCCGCAGGTGCTGAGCTCCTTGCCGCGCTCGTCCAGCGCGATCACGCGCGCGCCCTTGGGCAGCGCCGCGCGCACGCGCGCGGCTTCGGCGGCGAGCATCTGCGCCACGGTCTTTCCGGTGGTGCGCGCTTCGGCCTTGATTTCGATCAGCTCCAGCGAAGTGCCCGGCGGCATGCGCTTGGCATAGTCGCGATAACCCTCGGTCACCCACGATGGCATGCGCGAACCGACGGCGAGGATGAGGAGCTTCAAGGCGGGTTCAGCAGCTTGCGTGCTCAGCCGCGTGGCTCCCTCTCCCCGCAAGCGGGGAGAGGGCTGGGGTGAGGGGTAGTCAATTCGCGCAAGATTACTTCCAGTACGACATCGGTTTGAATAAGGACGTCATTATTCCAGAAACGGATGACGCGAAAGCCCTTTGATTCGAATTTGTCTGTTCTCGCCGCATCGCGAGCGCTTTGCTCGGCATGTTGGCTGCCGTCGACTTCTACAATGAGTCCTTCTTCGATACAGACGAAATCAACAACGTATGGGGGTATCGGATGCTGCCTGCGAAACTTGAAACCCGCGAGGTTTCGGTTTCTCAAGAACTGCCAAAGGCGCAATTCTGCGTCGGTTGACGATTTGCGGAGCTTTTGCGCGAGATTTGCCAATTCTTCCCCTCACCCCGACCCTCTCCCCGCAAGCGGGGCGAGGGGGAAAGCCGACGCTGAACGTCGCGCTGTTCCCGCAATCGCGGCGAGCGGGAAAGCCACTTGTCACCGTTGCTCTCTCCGCGCTTTGGCGGAGGAGAAGACCGACAGAGGCCGCAGGCGGGTCAATGTGCGGCCGGGCGGGATTCCGCGGCTTTCTTGCGCGCGCGCGGGCGCCGGGGTTCGGGCTGGTCCCACAGCTCTTCCAGGTTGTAATACTGACGGATGGCGGGCTGCATCACATGCACCACCACGGCGCCCAAATCCACCAGCACCCACTCGCCGCTTTCCTCGCCTTCCACCGAAATCGCCGGGGCGCCGAGGTCTTTGAGCTTTTCGCGCACATTGGCCGCGAGCGCCTTGACCTGGCGCGTGGAGTCGGCGCTGGCGATGATCACGCGCTCGAACAGGGGTGAGAGATGGGCGACTTTGAGCACGACGATGTCGCGTGCCTTGATGTCCTCGAGCGCGGCAACCGCCGCTTTTTCCATTTTGCGGATATCCATCAGTTCTATCAATTCTCCTTCAGGTCGGTGACCATACGCGGGGATACGCCCCGAAGGAAGTCCCCTTGGGGGACTTCCCCTCGTGCTCCCCTAAGTCGGACCGTAACAAAACCACATTTGTTACGGTCCAGGCGAGTAGAGGCGCTGCGACCGAATATAAGCGAGAACCGCGGCGGGAAGCAAATCGCCCATGGCGCGCCCGGCGGCGAGCCCGGCGCGCACGGCCGAGGCC
>JAAOZY010000437.1 GCA_012274205.1 Betaproteobacteria bacterium | reverse complement strand
GCGCATGTACTGGTAGGAGGGCGGCAGCTTCAGCTGGAATACGCAGTTGTTCTTGGCGTACATCTCCCACTGGCGCGGATTGGGTTCGCCCTGCATGAACTTTTCTCCGCCCTTGCCGCGCCAGCCGGCGAGAAAGCCTATGCCCGAGCCGGCTTCGGTTTCGTAGTTGGTGATGAAATCGGGGTAGTCGCGGTATTTGCGGCTGCCATCGGCGTTTACGAAGGCGGGAAACTTCAATCGGCCGGCGAGTTCGATCAGCACTTCCTGAAACGGTTTGCACTGCCCGGTCACCGGCATCACCGGCACCCGCACGGAGTCGACGGGCCCTTCGAATTCCGAGATCGGACGGTCGAGCATGGACATCACGTCGTGGCGCTCGAGGTAAGTGGTATCGGGCAGGATCAGGTCCGCAAACGCGGTCATCTCCGACTGGAATGCATCGCACACGACGATGAACGGGATCCTGTAATCGCCGCCCTCATCCTTGTCATTGAGCATTCTGCGCACTTCGCTCGTATTCATGCTCGAATTCCATGCCATGTTGGCCATGAAAATCATCAGCGTGTCGATGCGGTAGGGGTCGCCGCGCCAGGCGTTGGTGATGACGTTGTGCATCAGGCCGTGCACCGACAGCGGGTATTCCCAGGAGAAGGCCTTGTCGATGCGCACCGGCTGGTTGTCGGCGTCGACAAACAGGTCATCGGGCGAGCCCGGCCAGCCGAGCGCGAGCCCGGCCAGCGGCGTATCCGGCCGCACGCCCTCGGGCCCCTTGGGGGTCTTGGCTATCGGCGGAATGCCGCGCGGGAACGGCGCCTTGTGACGGAAGCCGCCGGGGCGGTCGATGGTGCCGAGGATGCTCATCAGAATGGCAAGGGCGCGTATGGTCTGGAAGCCGTTGGAATGCGCCGCGAGGCCGCGCATGGCGTGGAAGGAAACCGGATTGCCGGTGACGTTCTCGTGCTCGGTGCCCCAGCTGTCGGTCCAGGCGATGGGCAGTTCGATCTTCTGGTCACGCGCAGTCACGCCCATCTCGTGCGCCAGGCGCCGGATGGTCGCGGCGGGAATCCCGGTAATGCCCTCGGCCCACTCAGGCGTGTAGTCCTTCACCCGCTCCAGCAGCAGCTGGAACGCCGGCTTCACCGGCGTGCCGTCGGGCAGGGTGAAGGAGCCAAGCAGGTAGGGATCGGCCTCGGGCTGGTGGCAAGGCGCCGGCTGCTCGGTCAGCCGGTTCCACCACAGCATGTTGCGCGGGTATTCCGGGATTTCCTCGCGGCGGCTGGCATCGTGCACCGGCATGCCCTGGGTTTCCGACTGCGGGTCGAGGTTGATCAGGTAGCCGGCGTTGGTATAGCGCGCCAGGAACTCGCGGTCGTACAAGCCTGTGTGGATGATCTCGTGGGTCAGCGCGAGGAGCAATGCGCCGTCGGTGCCCGGCTTGATCGGCACCCATTCATCGGCGATCGCCGAATAGCCGGTGCGCACCGGGTTGATGGAAATGAAGCGTCCGCCCGAGCGCTTGAACTTGGAGATCGCGATCTTGAGCGGATTCGAATGATGGTCCTCGGCCGTGCCTATCATCACGAACAGCTTGGAGCGCTCCAGGTCCGGTCCGCCGAATTCCCAGAACGAGCCGCCGATGGTGTAAATCATGCCCGCCGCCATGTTGACCGAGCAGAAGCCGCCGTGCGCGGCGTAGTTGGGCGTGCCGAACTGGCGCGCGAACAGGCCGGTGAGCGCCTGCATCTGGTCGCGGCCGGTGAACAGCGCAAATTTCTTCGGGTCGGTGGAACGGATTTTCGCGAGGCGCTCGTGCAGCATGCCGAACGCCTCGTCCCAACCGATGGCGACGAACTGGTTGTCGCCGCGCGCCGAGCCGGGTTTGCGCATCAGGGGCCGGGTCAGGCGCGCCGGCGAGTACTGCTTCATGATCCCGGACGAACCCTTGGCGCAGATCACGCCCTGGTTGAGCGGGTGGTCCGGATTGCCGTCGATGTAGCGCAGTTCGCCGTCGCGCAGGTGCACGCGTATGCCGCAGCGGCATGCGCACATATAACAAGTGGTATGCTTGATCTCGCTGCGTACGGCGGTATCGGCTGACTCTGTCGGGATCACCATGGTGGCCGGCTAATGTGCACTTTCGGCAAGCGCGCTACTCTATCGTAACGCTTTCACGGCACAAGCTGAGAATTCTGATTTCGCCATAAGGAGTGGTAATCATTACCACTTATGGCAGTGCTCAACCTGCTGTTTATTTGCGAATTTCTACTGAATAATTCCATGAGAGACGACATTGCACCGATACCCGACTTTGATTCCGCCGAGCGCTGGGTGATCGAATCCGCGCTGAAGGAGCGCTATGGGCACATGGTTCCGATCGAACTTGCCGACAGCGAGCTGGCGCTCGATCCGGGCGCGCCGGTGATCACCACCTGCCCCACCGTGTTCTGGAGCGAGCGCGGCTGCAATTTCCTCATCTTCAAGACCGCCGCGGACCGCTACCGCTGCCAGTTCTTTTATTCGGACGAGGAGCACTACGGCACCGGCCGCGACGAGTACGAGGAATTGGCCGAATGCGTCGGCCTGCTGCTCCAGTTGCAGGCCGATCACGAAAAGCAGCGCCAGGGCGTGCAGTCCGGCATGACCGGCGGCGAGATCGGACAATGACCCTCGAGAAAGCGAAAAAGCTGCTCGCCGTGCAGGCCGATTTCGGCGGCTTCTACAATGCCAACGGCGCCAAGCTGATCCTGGCCGAAGTGCAGCGCGAGCACGGTCAGCAGGCGGTCGATGCGCTTATCCGCGAACTCGAGCTCGAGCGCATCTTCGGATTCGCCCCCGGAACGAAGTTCGACGGCTCGCTCCTGGTTAAAAGCAAATTCGGCTGAAAGCCGGGCAGGATTTACAAGGTCTATCCACCTATCAGAACATTCAGTGCTCCGGCACGGCACGCTTTGTGGATAGTCACACGCGCCTCGGCTAATATTCGCCTGTGCCGGAAAAAATCAAGCGGGGAGCATACGCATGACCGAAGTGGTGGCAACCAATCAAACCATACTGGTGGTAGGTGGCGGCATCAGCGGCATGACCGCCGCGATCGAGGCCGCCGAGTGCGGCAAGCAAGTGGTACTGGTGGAGAAATCGGCCACGCTGGGCGGCCGCACTGCGCTGCTGTACCGCTATTTCCCCAAGCTCTGCCACCCGACCTGCGGACTTGAGATCAATCTGCGCCGCATCAAGTCCAACCGCAATATCCGCGTGCTGACGCTGGCCGAGGTGAGCGCGATATCGGGCAAGCGCGGCGACTACAGCGCGACCGTCAAGATCGCGCCGCGCTACGTCAACGACCATTGCACCGCCTGCGGCGCCTGCGCTGATACCGTCAGCACCGAAGTGCCGAACCCGTTCAACTACGGCATGGACCGGATGAAGGCGGCCTACCTGCCCCATGCCATGGCCTATCCGCAGCGCTACGTGCTCGACGCCTCGATCATCGGTACCCCCGAGGCGGACAAGGCGAAGGCATCGTGCAAGTACGGCGCGATCGACCTTGAGATGAAGGAAGAAACCATTCAGATCAAGGCCGGCGCAGTCGTCTGGGCCACCGGCTGGCAGCCCTACGACGCGGCCAAGATCCAGCCCTATGGCTACGACCGCTTCGCCAATGTGATCACCTCGCTCGAGTTCGAACGCATGGCCGATCCGCACGGACCGACCGGCGGCAAGATACTGCGGCCTTCGGACGGGAAGGAAGCGAAAAACATCGCCTTCATCCAGTGCGCCGGTTCGCGCGACGAGAACCACCTGCGCCATTGCTCGCGCATCTGCTGCATGGCTTCGCTCAAGCAGACCCAGTACGTGAAGGAAGCCTGGGGCGACGCAGCGAAGTCCACCGTCTATTACATCGACATTCGCGCCATCGACCGCTTCGAGGACTTCTACCAGAAGGTGCGCAAGGACCCGACGGTCAGCTTCCTCAAGTCCAAGGTGGCGAAGGTCACCGAAGACAAGTCCGGCGACGTGGTCCTGCACGGCGTGGACACCGAAGGCTATCACCGCTACGCCAATGCGCACGACATGGCGGTACTCGCGATCGGCATGCAGCCCAGCGTGGCGGGCGTGGACATCCCTGCGGACATCGTCGCGGATTCGAGCGGCTTCATCGAGTCCTCCGCGGCGGAGTCGGGCTTCTTCGGCGCGGGATGCGCCACCAACGCGCTCGACGTCAACCGCTCGGTGCAAAGCTCCACCGCGGCGGCGCTGCGCGCGATACAAGTGATCAACAAGACAGCTAGAGCAGAGGCATAGCAAACATGGCCGAAATGAAAACAGCCGCCTATATCTGCAAGGGTTGCGGCATCGGCGAGCGCGTCGACACCGCGCAGATGGCGAAGGTCGCGACCAAGGAGGGCAAGATGCACCTGGTGCGCGAGCATGACTTCCTGTGCAGCGCCGCCGGCGTGCAGACGATACAGGACGACATCGACAAGGAAGGCGTGACCCACGCGGTCATCGCCGCCTGTTCGCGCCGCGCCAAGACCGAGGCGTTCTATTTCCCCGGCATTGCGCTGTCGCGCGCCAATATCCGCGAAGGCGTGATCTGGGCGCGGCCGGATACCGAAGAGGCGCGTGAAACCACCCAGGAAATGGCCGACGACTACCTGCGCATGGGCTGCGGCGAGCTGAAGAAGATGAAGGTGCCCGCGGGCGTTGGCGAGACCGGCCACTCCAAGCGCCTGCTGGTCGTGGGCGGCGGCGTCTCCGGGCTCACCGCAGCGCTGGAAGCCTCGAGGACCGGCTACCAGGTGGTGCTGGTGGAGAAGTCCGCCAGGCTCGGCGGCTGGTCGGCCGAATTGCACCGGCGCATGCCCTATCGCGAACCGTATGCGGAGCCGCAGGACAGCGGCATGGCCGAACTCATCAAGGAAGTCACGGGCGACGCCAATATCAAGGTCATCACCAGCGCCGTCATCGCCAGGACCGACGGCGCGCCAGGACGCTTCAAAGTCGACATCAGCGTGGAAAGCGGTTCGACTGTCAGCGAAGAAGTCGGCGCCATCATCCAGGCGACCGGATTTTCCACCTACGACATCGCCAAGCTGCCCGAACTCGGCGGCGGCAAGAGCGCGAACGTGATCGACCAGGCGACGCTGGAGAAAATGGCGAAGGAGGCCGCCGCCAAGGGACAAGCGATGCGCCGGCCTTCGGACGGCGGCGAAATCAAGTCCGTGGTGTTCGTGCAATGCGCCGGTCAGCGCGACGAGACCGGGAAGCATCTGTCCTACTGCTCCGGATTTTGCTGTGGCGCGAGCATCAAACAGGCGATGTACTTCAAGGACGCCAATCCCGCGGTGGACACAGCGATCATCTACGACGACCTGCGCGTGCCCGGCAACGGCGAGGACTTCTACCGCAGCGCGCAGACGAAAGGCGTGACCTTCACCAAGGGCAAGGTCAGTGCGGTCGAAGCGAAGGGCGATGGGTGCGACGTGAAATTCCGCGACCTGATACTCGACGAAGACGCGACCATCGCCGCGGCCGACCTGGTGGTGCTCGCCACCGGACAGGTGCCGAACTCCGGCGTGAACATCGACATTCCCGAGGAAGAAGTGGAGAAGATGGAGGTGAAGCCGATCTCCATCCTCAACCTCGCCTACCGCCAGGGCAAGGATCTGCCGCAGCTGACCAAGGGCTTCACCGATTCGCATTTCATCTGCTTCCCCTATGAAACGCGCCGCACCGGCATCTACGCCGCCGGCCCGGTGCGCCGCCCGATGGACATGGTGCAGGCGACCGAGGACGCCACCGGCGCCACGCTGAAGGCGATCCAGGCGATGGAGAACGCCGAGCTCGGCCGCGCCGTGCATCCGCGCTCGGGCGACCTGTCCTACCCCATCGTCCAGCTCGACGGCTGCACCCAGTGCAAGCGCTGCACCGTGGAATGCCCGTTCGGCGCCATCGACGAGGACGAGAAGCGCTACCCGGTGTTCAACGAAGGCCGCTGCCGGCGCTGCGGCACCTGCATGGGCGCCTGCCCGGTGCGCGTGATTTCGTTCGAGAACTACTCCTGCGACACCGTCGGCGCGCAGATCAAGGCGGTGGACGTGCCCGACGAGTTCTCGGAGAAGCCGCGCATCCTGATCCTCGCCTGCGAGAACGACGCCTATCCGGCGATCGACATGGCGGGGCTGCAGAAGAACTGCTACAGCGCCTTCGTGCGCGTGATCCCGGTGCGCTGCCTGGGCTCGGTCAACACCATCTGGGTCACCGACGCGCTGAATGCGGGCTTCGACGGCATCGTAATGATGGGCTGCAAGCACGGCGACGACTACCAGTGCCACTTCGTCAAAGGCTCGGAACTCGCGAGCGTGCGCATGAGCAAGATCGACGACACCTTGAAGCAGCTTTCGCTCGAGGCCGAGCGCGTGGTCAGCTTCGACGTGGCGATCACCGATATGGCGCGCGTGCCGCAGCTGATCAACGACTACGCGGCCAAGATCAACGAAATCGGCATGAGCCCGCTGAAAGGATTCGCATAGCCATGGGCGATATGAATGCGCAGATGCTGGACAAATACCGCAACAATTTCCTCCATGAAGTCGAGGAAAAGGTCGACGACGGCCATTGGGTGAAAATGTGCATGCAGTGCGGCGTGTGCGCCGGCTCCTGCACCTTCGGCCCAGACTGGGAACACACGCCGCAGAAAATCTTCATGATGATCCGCGCCGGCAAACGCGAGGAGGTGCTGAGTTCGCACTCCATGTGGCTGTGCACCTCCTGCTACAACTGCATGGTGCGCTGTCCGCGCGAGCTGCCGATTACGCACATCATGCACGGCCTCGCCAGCTACGCGCACCGCCTCGGCCTCGCGCCGAAGAACCAGCCGACGCGCGACTTCTCGCTGATCTTCTGGGACAACTGCACCAAGACCGGCCGCGTCAACGAACTCAGGATGACCATCAGCGTCTACTTCCGGGAAGGCTTCATGTCCGGCGTGAAGAAGATGTGGACGCTGCGCAACATCGGGCGCGGGCTGTTTTTTGCCAAGCGCCTGAACCCGCTGGAGCTGTTCGTGAGCCATGGTTGCAAGGACAAGGTCGGCCTGCGGCGCGCGCTGAAGAAGGCCGACGAAATCGAAGCCCGGCGGCGCGGTTACGCAGTTCAGCCGCGCGGTTACAGCAGTTAATGCAATGCCATTCCGAGGCCAGAGGCCGAGGTATCTGCTTTTTGTCTGATGCAACAGCAGATTCTTTGCTACGCTCGGAATGACAATTGAGAGGTCAGTAAATATGGCAAAGAGAGAATACGCGTTCTACCCCGGCTGCTCCTCCCAACTGCGCGGTTCGGCCGCCAACTACCTGGTGTCGGTCGAATCGATGTGCGAGAAGCTCGACGTCAAGATGACGCAGATCCCGGACTGGAACTGCTGCGGCGCCTCGATCAGCTACGCCGGTTCGAGCGAACTCGCGCGCCACGTGCTCTCGGCGCGCAACTTCGCGCTGTCGGACAAGCACCTGCCGGGACAGGACATCGTCGCCACCTGCGCCGCCTGCTGGCTCGGCGGGCGCGAAACCATAGAGAAACTCGACGCATCGAGCGAGTTGCTCGCCGACACCAACGAAGCGCTGAAGGAAGCCGGCCTGCAGTACAAGCCCGGCACCGAGATCCGCCACATGGTCGAAGTGCTGGTCGAAGACCTGGGCTACGAGGAACTCGGCAAGCCGGTGGTGAAGCCGCTCGACGGCGTCAAGGTCGCAGGCTATGTCGGCTGCCAGACCAACCGCCCCTTCGGCATCGCCGGCGAATCGTTCGAGAATCCGATGTACCTGGACAAACTGATCGATACGGTCGGCGGCGAGTCGATCGCCAAGTACGAAGAGAAGGTTTCCTGCTGCGGCGGCTCGCTCGCCTTCTGCGAGCCGGAAAAGGCAGAGAAGCAAATCAAGAACATCGTCGAGTCGGCCTACGACCACGGCGCGGACGTGATCTGCACCCCCTGCCCGCTGTGCCAGGCCAACGTCGAGGTATACCAGTCCGAGATCAACAGGAAGCAAGGCACCAAGCTCAACATGCCGGTCGTCTATTACAGCCAGCTGCTCTCCGTCGCCTACGGCGGCACGCTCAAGGAAGCGGGCCTGGACGGCCACATCATCCAGCCGAAAAAGCTGCAGGAAATCGCGGTCAAGGTGGTGTCGGGCAAGAGGTAGCCGGCTCGGCGTGCTCCGACCTGTCGCCCGGAGAGGCGCGTGGATATTGCCTCTCCGGGCGAGCTGCAGGACGCCGTATCAGCCTGGCTGCGTCAATCGGACGCGCGCGCAGGCCCGCTCAGCTGGTGATCGGGCCCTTGCCGATCCGCGGCCACGGCCGTCCGCCATCGCTGATTGCCATCGCCACGACGATTTCGCCGGGCCGGGGCGCGTCCGCAACCGAAACCGTCATGGTGCAGAAATCGTCGAAGGACCAGATATTGTCCTTGTTGGCGAGCGGCATATCGATCGACGCCCCGGGAGCCGCCACTTTGACATTGGAGCAAATTACTTCCTTGCCCCCGCCGACTGCGGCGCGCATCGGCTTGCCCAGCTTCGGATGGACCAGCGCGTGACCGTGTTCGACGTCGCCGAGCGTGCCCACGATGGCCGCCTTGGAGTAGGCCACCACCTTGCCATCAAGCAGCCGGGCAAGCTCGGGCATGAGCCGGTCGCCGAGCGCTCCGCCGATATCGAACAGCGGACTGAGATCTTCGACCGAACGGCCGGCGAAAGGATTTTCGATGACTGCGATTGCGACTGCGCGGTTGATGGGGCGCGCCGCCTTGCGGCCGGCCTCGGCGTAAACGGTTTCGCGCGTCAGTACGATCTTGCGGATTTCCATGCCACCCCCATCCTGAATTGCGCTCTGAGCACGCGCCCGGCGCGGGTTTCGCAGGCGTCGGATTCTATGCACGGTCCGGCCCGCCACCTGCTGGAATCTTCTCACGAATCCGACTTTGCTCGTCTACGCCACGGCTGATGGAGGAACTCAATTTTCTTATGAGACCTGGCCGGGTTTCCGGTAGACTATGCGCGCGCGACGCTGAAGAATTGCGTGCGCGTCTGCGTCTGCTTCCCCGATTTTTCGGCGATGACAGGGGAGCCCAAAAACAATACGCACGGCATTTGAGATATGGTTGCGCACTATTTCGGCAGCCCGCCTGGCTGTGAGGAAGAGGAAAACCGCGTGAACACCACAACATTGCGGTACGCGCATGGCGCCTGCCATGCACCGGCCGGAGGGTCTGCAGCATGAGTGCGGCGCGTTCGGGCCAGCGCGCGCTCGCGCCGCTCGACCCCATGAGCGACATCGTGTTTCCGCTGCTGGACCGTCTGCCGGTTGCGCTGATACTGCTCGACGAAAGCGGCGAAGCGCTGTTCTACAATTGCGCCATGCGCGGCAAACTGCCGCAG
>JAAOZY010000068.1 GCA_012274205.1 Betaproteobacteria bacterium | reverse complement strand
GGGCGTGCCGCTGCCGCTGGTGTCCTTCGGCGGCACCGCGCTAGTGACACTGTTCCTGGGTATCGGCATACTGATGAGCATCCACAGGCACCGCAAACTGGTACAGACCTGACGTGAAACCGAGGACGCACCAGGGAAAAGCCCGCGCGCTGCAGCGAGCGCCGGGCTCCATGGCGCGCGCCGCGCTCCAATGGGCCGCCATCCTTGCCGCGGCGCTGATGCTGGGCGCCTGCGGCAGCACGCCCAGGCGCGGCGCGGTGGTGCGCGACGCTGGTGTCACCGCGCAAAAACCCGGAGCGGCCGCGGCGCCGCCGCGCAGTGCGCGCGGCGGCGCCTACTACCAGGACGACGGCCCGGGGGACAAGCCGCCGGCGAACCTGGACCAGATTCCGGACGCCGAGCCCAGGGTGGAGCCGCTTGCGCGCGCCGCCAACAATCCCTATACCGTGTTCGGCCAGCAGTATGTGCCGTTCAAGTCGCTCGAGCCTTACCGGCAGCGCGGCATCGGCAGCTGGTACGGGCGCAAGTTCCACGGCCAGCGCACTTCCAGCGGCGAGCCCTACGACATGTATGCGATGACCGCCGCGCATGCGACGCTGCCGATTCCGAGCTACGCGCGCGTTAGCAACATCGCCAATGGGCGCAACGTGATCGTGCGCGTCAACGACCGCGGTCCGTTCCATTCGGGGCGGCTCATCGACTTGTCCTATGCCGCGGCCTACAAGCTCGGCTATGCCAGCGCCGGCAGCGCCACGGTCGAAGTCGAATCGATCATGCCGGAGGAAATGCCCCTGATCGCGGCGCGCAGGCGCCAGGCGGCGAGCGCTGTTGCCGCCGCGCCCGCGCCGGAACCGGTGCGCCCGCCGGCGGCGGCCCGACCCGCCGCCCAGGTGGTGCTGGTTGCCGCCGCGGCGCCGCCGGCAGCGCCCGAAGCGGCGCAATCGCTGCCGATGGACGCCGATGCGCGCGGCGTCTACCTGCAGCTGGGCGCGTTTTCGGCGCGCGAAAATGCCGAGAACTTCCGCGTGCGCGTATACCAGCAGCTTGCCTGGCTCAACGACGCGATCCGCATTTTCGCGCGCGACGGCATGTACCGGCTCGATCTGGGCCCCTACCGCGACCGCGGCGAAGCCGCCGGCATGGCGGAAAAGATACGCGACGCGCTGCAGTTCCAGCCGCTCATCGTGGTGCGCTAGCGTGAGACTTTCGGCATGCGCGCTGTGCCTCGCGCTGGCGCTGTGCGGCTGCGCCGAATTGCAGCGGCCGGGCACGGCCGCGGCGGCGCCAGCGCCACAGGCAGCGCCCAGGCCCGCGAGCATTCCGGTTTCACAGCTGATGCGCCGCCCCGGCGGCTATTACAAGGATGACGGTCCGGACGGCGCGCCGCCCGTCGACCTGGACGCGATCCCCGACGCACAGCCCAGGCCCGAGCCGCCGAACCAGCACGCCAACGATCCGTATGTGGTGTTCGGCAAGGAGTACCTGCCGGAGAAGGAATTTTCGGCGCACCGCAAGCAGGGAACCGCCTCATGGTACGGCCGCAAATTCCACGGCCAGCGCACCTGGAGCGGCGAGATCTACGACATGTACGCCATGACCGCGGCGCATCCGACGCTGCCGATCCCCAGTTATGCGCGCGTCACCAACCTGCAGAACGGGAAGTCGGTGGTGGTACGCATCAACGACCGCGGGCCGTTCGCCTCCGGGCGCATGATGGACCTGTCGTTTGCCGCTGCCTACAAGCTCGGCTTTGCCGATACCGGCATCGCCGCGGTGGAGGTCGAAAGCATCGTGCTGCCGGCGCCGCTGCCGCTGCGCGCCGCCGCCGCCGAGAGCATTCCGGTAAGCAGCGGCCTCGCCGGCGTCTATCTGCAGCTCGGTGCGTTTTCGTCGCAGGCGAACGCGGAGAGCTTCCGCGACAATATCCGCAAGCAGCTGTCCTGGATCGAGCAGCCGGTCCGCATCGAGAAGCGCGGCAAGCTGTTCCGCCTGCACCTTGGCCCCTATGCCGGCCGCGGCGAGGCCAATGCGGTGGCGGAAAAGATCCGCGCTGAACTCGACTTCAAGCCGCTGGTCGTAAACAAGCAATAGCGGGTCCTCCGGCGCCGCCGGCCGCGCTTCGCGCTATCCGTTGCGGGACACAAGCTGCACGCACAGGTGAGAGCGTGCGCGGCGCTGCGCGCCGGTT
This sequence comes from Betaproteobacteria bacterium, assembly GCA_012274205.1. Classification (GTDB taxonomy): domain Bacteria; phylum Pseudomonadota; class Gammaproteobacteria; order Burkholderiales; family SG8-39; genus 2-12-FULL-64-23. Next base: position 3,458 of record JAAOZY010000068.1, on the reverse strand, counting down.
CGCCGTAAATCTTCAGCCCATGCGCGGCTGCTATAATCGACGTTTTGCGCCACCCTCATGACACGCCTGCTCGTCCTCCTGCTGCTGCTCCCCGCCCTCGCCTTTGCGGATCTGCCCCCACCGCCGTCAATCGCCGCCAAAGCCTGGCTGCTGTACGACTTTACCAGCGCCCAGCCCCTCGCCAGCTCGAACCAGCACGAGCGCGTGGAACCCGCCTCGCTGACCAAGCTGATGACCGCGTACCTCGCGTTTGCGGCACTGAAGCAGAAGACGCTGAGCCTCGATCAGGTGGTGCCGGTATCGGAGCGCGCAGCGAAAGCGCCGGGCTCGCGCATGTTCATCGAGCGGCAAAAACCGGTCAGGGTGGAGGAGCTGCTGCACGGCATGATTACGCAGTCTGGCAACGATGCCTGCATCGCGCTCGCGGAGGCCGTCGCCGGATCGGAGCAGGCGTTCGCGCAGTTGATGAATCGCGAGGCGCAGCGCCTGGGCATGAAGGAGACCAACTTCGTCAACGCCACCGGGCTGCCCGACCCGAAGCACTATTCCACCGCCTACGACCTCGGGCTGCTCGCGGTGGCGCTGATCCGCGACTTTCCCGAGTATTACCCCCTGTATTCGCTGCACGAATATCGCTACAACAATATTGCCCAGCCCAACCGCAACCGCCTGCTGTGGCTGGACCCCAACGTGGACGGCATGAAGACGGGCTATACTGAAAACGCCGGCTTCTGCCTGATCGCCTCGGCCAGGCGCGGGGCGCGGCGTTTGGTGTCGGTGGTTCTGGGCGCGAATTCCGACAGCGGGCGCGCGCAGGAAAGCCTGAAGCTGCTGAACTACGGCTTCCAGTTCTACGATGCGGTGAAGCTGTATGGCAAAGGCCAGGCGCTGAGCACGCTCGAAGTATGGAAGGGAACCGAGGGGCGGCTCAAGGCTGGTTTCCAGTCCGACCTGTACGTCAGCGTACCGCGCGGCGCAGGCGAGCAGCTGAAGGCCGATCTGGTCAGCACGCAGCCGCTGGTAGCGCCGATCAGCGTGGGACAAAAGGTCGGCACGGTCAAGGTCACGCTGCAAAACAAGCTGCTGGGGGAATACCCGGTGGTGGCGCTGGAGAATGTGGCGGTGGCGGGATTTTTCGGCCGCAGCTGGGACAGTCTGCGGCTCTGGTTCAAGTAACGGCCGCGCAGGCAGCGCCTGCGCAATAGCCCATCAGGAGAAACACATGATCTATCTGAACGGGGAATGGATGCCAATGGAGCAGGCGCGGGTCCCGGTGCTGGACCGCGGCTTTATTTTCGGCGACGGCGTGTATGAAGTGATTCCATCCTATTCCGGCCACCCGTTCCGGCTGCGCGAGCATCTTGCGCGCCTGCAGAACAGCCTCGACGGCGTGCGCATCGAAAATCCCTGCAGCCTGCAGCGCTGGGAGGAACTGGTGCGCGAGATCGTTTCGAAAAACCCGTGGGAGGACCAGGGCGTCTACCTGCAGGTGACGCGCGGCGTGGCGCCGCGCGACCACGCGTTTCCGAAAGGCGTGAAGCCGAGTGTGTTCATGATGTCCAATCCGCTGACCACGCCGGCGCCGGCGCAGCGCGAGCGCGGCGTGGCGGCGGTCACCGTAGCCGACAACCGCTGGCTGCGCTGCGACATCAAGTCGGTGTCGCTGCTGGCCAATTGCCTGCTGCGCCAGGCGGCGGTCGACGCGGGCGCCGCCGAAGCGGTGCTGCTGCGAGAGGGCATGCTCACCGAAGGCTCGGCCAGCAATATCTTCCTGGTGAAAGACGGCGTCATCATCACGCCGCCGAAGAGCAACTTCATCCTGCCCGGGATTACCTACGACGTGGTGATCGAACTGGCGCGCGCCAACCGCATGCCGCTCGAAATCCGCCAGGTGAGCGAGGCCGAAGTGCGCGGCGCCGACGAGCTCTGGCTGACCTCCTCGACCAAGGAGGTGCTGCCGATCTCCACCCTCGACGGCAAGCCGGTAGGCCACGGAGCCGGCGCGGGCAAGCCCGGGCCGGTGGCCGCGCGCATGCACCAGCTCTACCAGGAATACAAGCGCACGGTCATGCGCGCCCCGGCCAAGGTGTGAGCAGCGACCGCGCCATGTATTGCGCCAACGTCAATGCCAGTAAGCATGAGGGCAAGCGTTCCCTCGGACCGCGATGAGTTCCGCGCCCGAACCCGAGTCGCTGCTTGCCTTCCCCTGCGACTTTCCGATCAAGGTCATGGGCGAGACTCGACCGGGCTTTGCGCAGGCGGTGATGGCGATTGTCCTGCGCCACGCGCCGGATTTCGACGCCGCCACGATGGAAATGCGCAAGAGCCGGCTGGGCAAGTACCTGTCGCTGACGGTCACGGTGCGCGCCAATTCGCGCCTCCAGCTGGACGATCTGTATCGCGAATTGTGCGACCATCCCATGGTCAAAATGGTGCTCTAGGCATGCACAGCGAAAAGCGCCTGTACGCTGCCGAAACTGCGCGCCCGGCCGCGGCCGCAGCTGGCTTGGCCATGCCGGCTCCGCCACCGGCGCCGCGGATCAGGCGCCTCGGCCTGGCCGAATATCTGCCGACCTATGCCGCGATGCGACAGTTCACCAGTGCGCGGCGCGTGCACACGCCGGACGAGATCTGGCTGCTGCAGCATCCTCCCGTATACACCGCCGGTCTCGCCTGCCGCGCGCAGCACCTGCCGCGCGGCTCAGCCATCGCGCTCGAACACATCGATCGCGGCGGGCAGATCACCTATCACGGCCCCGGCCAGGTGGTGATGTACACCCTGCTCGACCTGGCGCGGCGCAATCTGAAAATCCGCGACTATGTCCGCCTGCTCGAGCAAGCCGTGATCGATACGCTCACGCACCATGGCGTGGCGGCGCAGCGCAAGGCAGGCGCGCCCGGCATCTACGTGGACGGCGCGAAGATCGCGGCGCTCGGCCTGCGCGTGCGCAGCCGCGGCTGCTATCACGGCGCCGCGCTGAACGTCGACATGGACCTTGCGCCGTTTCTGGCGATCGACCCCTGCGGCTACCCGGGCCTGGCGGTGACGCAGACGCGCGCCCTCGGCGTGCGCGCGGGCGCGGACGAACTGGGCGAGCGGCTCGCCGCCGAACTGACACGACTGCTGGCACAGCATGAGCGCGGGCGCTGAAAAAGGCCGCGCCAAGACGGCGCGCATTCCGATCAAGATCGTGCCGCAGGAGCGCCTGCGCAAACCCGCATGGATCCGCGTCAAGGCCGGCTCGGGCAACACGCGTTTCGAGGAAATCAAGCAGCGCCTGCGCGAGAACAAGCTGCACACGGTGTGCGAAGAAGCCTCCTGCCCCAATATCGGCGAGTGCTTCGGCAAGGGCACGGCGACCTTCATGATCCTGGGCGACCTGTGCACGCGGCGCTGCCCGTTCTGCGACGTGGCGCACGGGCGCCCGGCGCCGCCGGATGCCGAAGAGCCGGCGCAT
>JAAOZY010000436.1 GCA_012274205.1 Betaproteobacteria bacterium | reverse complement strand
GTCGTGAAAGCGCGCGACGATTTCCTGAGCGAACGCCACCTTCACGTCGCGCGGATTGCGTCCGGCGGCGACTTCCCGCTTCCACGCTTCAAGCGTGGCCAGCGATTCGAACGACAGCAGTTCGATGTAACGCCACATGAGCTCGTCCGAGATCGACATCAGCTTGCCGAAAATATCCTCCGGCTTCTCGTTGATGCCGACGTAATTGCCGAGTGACTTGGACATTTTGTTGACGCCATCCAGCCCCTCGAGCAGCGGCATGGTGAGTATGCATTGCGGCGGCTGCCCATAGTGCTTCTGCATTTCGCGTCCGACCAGCAGGTTGAATTTCTGGTCGGTGCCGCCCAGTTCGATGTCCGCCTTCATTGCTACCGAATCGTATCCCTGCATCAGCGGATAGAGGAATTCGTGAATGGCGATCGGCTGGTTCGCCATATAGCGCTTGCCGAAATCGTCACGCTCGAGCATGCGCGCGACGGTGGACGTTGCGGCGAGCTTGATCATGCCCGCGGCGCCCAACGCGTCGCCCCATTTCGAATTGAAGCAGATCTCGGTCTTGTCCGCGTCGAGAATCTTGAATACCTGGGTCTTGTAGGTAGCTGCGTTTGCCTCTATTTCATCGCGCGTCAGCGGTGGCCGCGTCACGTTCTTGCCGGTGGGGTCGCCGATCAAACCGGTGAAATCGCCGATGAGGAACATGACATGGTGCCCCAGTTCCTGGAACTGGCGCATCTTGTTGATCAGGACCGTGTGCCCCAGATGCAGGTCCGGTGCGGTCGGATCAAAGCCGGTCTTGACACGCAGCGGGCGGCCGGAGCGGAGCTTTTCCGCCAGCTCTTCCTCTACCAGCAGTTCGCCGCAGCCGCGTTTGATGATCCAAATGGCGGCTTCAGTTGTATTTTCTTTCATTGCGCTCCGCATCTATGCGACGTCGGACAGACACCCGACAGACTCCGTGCTATGCTGATGCCCGCCCAAGAAGGGCGAACCTTCCTATCCAAGGACTATCTATCGGATGAATAGGCGCGAAAAGCAAATTTTAACGTACTTCGACAGCCGACGAGAATCGAAACTCCGTCTTCGCTGGATCATCACTGCGTGCAGCCTGCCATTTCTCGGCATGGTCGCCGCATTCGGCACCGCACCCGATACCGAGTACTCGTTCATTCCCACCAGGACCGTGGTGGAGAGCCTCGCTGTTGCTCCGCCCGAGCAGACCGCCGATGCTGACGCAGTATTTTGGCGCGAAGAGCGATTCGGGCGCGGCGATACCGCCTCCGACCTGCTGACGCGCCTGGGCGTGAACGGCGAGGACACGCGCGCGTTCCTGCGCCAGGCCCGGCTCGATACTTCCCTGCGGCTGCTGCGTCCCGGCACGACGGTGCAGGCGCGCACCAAGGATGACGGCTCGCTGCTTACGCTGCGCTATATCACCGACAAAGGGCAGCTCGTCGGATTCGACAAGCAGGACACCGGTTTCAAGGCGTTTGAGCAGCAGCTATCGCTGGCACCGCGGCAGCAAATGAAGTCCGGCGAGATCCGCAGTTCGTTGTTTGCCGCCGCCGATGCGGCCGGCCTTTCGGACAATGTCGCCATACAGCTGGCCGATATCTTTTCCGGCGACATCGATTTCCACCGCGACCTGAGGCGCGGCGACAAATTCACGGTGATCTACGAGATGTACTATCACCAGGGCCGCGCGATAAAGTCCGGACGCGTGCTCGCCGCCGAATTCACCAATCAAGGCAAGGACTACCGCGCGATCTGGTATCAGGACGCTGACGGCAAGGGCGGGTATTACACCCCCGACGGCAAGAGCCTGCACAAAGCCTTCTTGCGCTCGCCGCTGGAGTTTTCCCGCATCAGTTCCGGCTTTGCGATGCGCTTTCATCCCATCCTGCACAAGTGGCGCGAGCACAAAGGCGTGGATTACGCCGCGCCCGTCGGCACGCACGTCAAGGCGACCGCGGACGGCACGGTCGAGTTCGCGGGACAGGAGCGCGGCTACGGCAATATCATCATCCTCGATCATCGTGGCGGCTTCAGCACGCGCTACGCCCATCTCAGCAGCATCACCAGCGGCCTGCACCGCGGCTCGCGCGTAAGCCAGGGCGACGTAATCGGCCACGTCGGCCAGACCGGCTGGGCAACCGGGCCGCACCTGCACTACGAATTCCGTTACCACGACCAGGTGCACAATCCGCTGACGGTGGCGCTGCCCGAAGCCTTGCCCATCCCGGCGCAGAAGCTGGCGGATTTTTCCCGTGTCTCTACGCCGCTGGCGACAGATCTGAATCTGCTGAAGAATACCAACCTGGCGCTGATCGAGTAAGCAGCGACGCCTAAATGAGGGAATTCCGGCCGCAACGGAAGGGTCTGCGCTCCTTCCTTGGCTTTACATCCCTCCCTGCTTGCTTGGCGGTTTCGATTGTTCCAGCCTAGCCTTCCGGGCACGCGGATTCCGTGACGGCGCGCAGCTACTTCATCGGCCTTATGTCCGGCACCAGCCTGGACGGCGTGGATGCCGCGCTGGTCGAATTTGCCTCCCCCGACCCTGCACTGATCGATACCGTCTACCTGCCCTTTCCCGCGCCGCTCAGGGCGGAACTGGAGGCGCTGCAGGCCCCTGGGCCGGATGAACTCGAGCGCGCCGCAAGAGCCGGCAACGAGCTCGCACGCCTGTACGCCGAGGCGAGCTTGGCGCTGCTGCGGCAGACCGGCATAGCGCGCACTGCGATACGCGCTTGCGGTTGCCACGGCCAGACCGTTCGCCACCGCCCCGATGCCGGCTACACCCTGCAGATAGGCAATCCGGCGCTGCTGGCCGAACTCTCCGGCATGTGCGTCGTCGCCGATTTTCGCAGCCGCGACGTCGCTGCGGGCGGGCAGGGCGCGCCGCTGGTTCCGGCCTTTCACGCCGCGGCGTTCGGCGCCGACGCCACGCATCGCGTCATCGTCAACATCGGCGGGATTGCCAATTTGACCGACCTGCCGCCGCGCAGTGGCGTCACCGGTTTCGACACCGGACCGGGTAACGTGCTGCTCGATCTGTGGGCGCGGTTGCACCTGGGCGAAGAGCACGACGCCGCCGGAGCCTGGGCGAAGACGGGGGAGGTGCGCGCCGAGTTGCTCGGACAGATGCTGGCCGAGCCGTATTTCGCCAAACAGCCGCCAAAGAGCTGCGGCAGAGACCTGTTCAATCCCGGCTGGCTGGAAGAATTTCCTGTGCACGACGCAAGAACGCAGGACGTACAGGCGACCCTCGCCGAATTAAGCGCACAATCCATCGCCGCGGCCGTTAGCAGGTATTGCCGGCAGGCGGCCGAACTCTACGTCTGCGGGGGCGGCGCGCACAACCTGGATTTGCTCGAGCGCCTGCGCCGCAACCTGCCGCAATGCCGCGTCGACACTACAGCGGCGCTCGGAACGGACCCGGATTGGGTGGAGGCGATCGCGTTCGCCTGGCTGGCCAGGCAAACGCTGGACGGCCGCCCCGCCAGTGTGCCGGCTGTTACCGGCGCGCGCGGCGCGCGCGTGCTCGGCGCCATCTACCCGGCGTAGGCTGCGCTGCCGGCGCCAAGAAAAACGGGAGCCGCAGCTCCCGTTGTACGGCCGGGTTCTCGGTCTCAGGCGGAAAACGACGAGCCGCAACCGCAGGTGCTGGTCGCATTCGGATTCTTGATCACGAACTGCGCCCCTTCCAGGCCTTCCTGATAGTCGATTTCGGCGCCCACCAGGTACTGGTAGCTCATCGCATCGATCAGCAGTGTGACACCGTTCTTTTCCATTGCGGTGTCGTCTTCATTCTTGACTTCGTCGAAGGTGAAACCGTACTGGAACCCCGAACAGCCGCCGCCGCTCACGAATACCCGAAGCTTCAGCTCGCTGTTGCCCTCTTCTTCAATCAGCTCTTTCACCTTGTTCGCCGCATTGTCGGTAAAGAGCAACGGGGCGGGCATCTCTGCTACTGCGTTCATAGTCCTGCTCCTGAAATTAGTCCAAGAATTACGCCCGCCCTCAATTGCGCGAGGCAATCTTCAGTTCGACCGTCTTGCCGCTGTCAGCCGCGCTGGAACTGTGCACCAAGCGGCCTTCCACCACCGCGCCGAGGTGCATTTCCAGCGTATTGTAATGCACATCGCCTTTGACGCGCGAACGCGCCTGAAGTTCCAGAAATTCGGCCGAATGCACCGGCCCGTTGATTGCGCCGTTCACCACCAGATGGGAAACATGTATTTCGCCGTCTATGCGCGCATGCTCACTTACGACCAGCGTGCTCGGTTGATCGCCGGAGGCAATGACGTTGCCTTTGATTTCGCCGTCCACGCGCAAACCACCGGAAAAAGTGACGTTGCCTTCTATCATCGTGCCGGCCCCGATCAGGCTGTCTATCCGGTTCTGCGGCTTGCTCGCCTTCTTTCGGAACATTGCGCTGTCTCCTTACGAAAGATTGAAATTCTGCGTTGCCCGGACCTGACTGGATCCCGCTTCGAATATGCGCACGCGCACCGATTTCACCTGCGCGCCGGACGCCACGCGGAACGTACCTTCGACCCGCTGGAAGTACTTGAAATTGATCTTATAAGCCTGCGCCGCCCCATCCTCGGGGAGAGTGATAATAGCATCTTTGCCTGCCTGTTGCAGTGTAACCAGGAGCTGCAGGCTGCCCTGGAACGCCTTGTCCGGCCTGCCCCCCTGCAATAACAGCAAACGGTAGCGGAACTCCCCCGGCAGCGCCCCGGCATCGACGCGGAAGCGGTTGATCAGCAAGGTATTGTCGCCGTGCTCGCTCGGGATCAGATTCTCGAAGAAGGCGAGATCCTCCTTCAGCCGGGCGTTTTCGTCCTCCAGCGTTTTCACCTGCTTTCCGAGCTGCGTCTGGGCGGTGCGCTCGATCTGCAACTTGCTCTCGCTGGCGTTCACGCTCGCGCGCAGCGCCGCGGCCTCCTTCGTCAGCCGGCCCACGCTCTCGCGCAATTGCGACAACTCCTGCTCGGCCTCGCTGCGGTCGAAGCCGGCGAAGCGGCGGCCGGCATCGTACATCCAGGCGGCCAGCGCAAATGAAAAGGACAGCACCAGCACCAGCCCAAGCATGCGCCAGTACCACGCGACATGCGTCTGCACCGTCATGCGCGGCGCCGAAATGCCGAAGCGCTGGCGCAACCTTTTCAGCAGTTTCGGCGGCATCACACCGGCTACGGAAGAATCGGCACGTGATTGAGGCCCATTGACTCGTCCAGGCCGAACATCAGGTTCATGTTCTGCACCGCCTGACCGGAGGCACCCTTGACCAGATTATCGATGACCGAAAGCACCACCAGCGTGTCGCCGGCCTGCGGCCGGTGCAGCGCAATGCGGCAGGTATTGGCGGCACGGACCGAACGCGTGTCGGGATGGCTGCCTGGCGGCAGCACGTCGACGAACGGCTCGTGCGCATAGCGCTCTTCGTACAGCTTCTGGAAGTCCTGCTCGCGCGTGATGCGCGCGTACAAGGTGGCATGGATGCCGCGTATCATCGGCGTCAGGTGCGGCACGAACGTAAGCCCGATGTGGCTGCCGACAATCTGCGTCAGGCTTTGAATGATCTCAACACCGTGGCGATGTCCCGAAACGCCGTATGCCTTGAAATTGTCCGAGGCCTCCGAGAACAGGATATGCGTTTCCGCTTTTCTCCCGGCGCCGCTCACCCCCGACTTGGCGTCGGCGATCAGGTGGCCGGCATCGACCACACCGGCCTGCAGCAAAGGCAGGAGACCGAGTTGTACCGCAGTGGGATAGCAGCCCGGATTGGCGACAATGCGCGACTTGCGTATCGCATCGCGGTTGACCTCGGGCAGCCCATAGACTGCCTGTGGTATCAGCTCGGGGCAGGCATGCTTGACCTTGTACCATTTTTCCCATTCGGCCACGTTCTGAATGCGAAAATCGGCGGAAATGTCGACCAAACGCACGCCTGCCTCAACCAGACGCCTTGCATCATTCATGGCGACGCCATGCGGAGTGGCGAAGAACACCACGTCGCACTGCTCCAGCCTCGCGGACGCGGGGTCGGAAAAAGCAAGGTCGACATGGCCGCGCAGGCTGGGAAACAGCTCGCTGACTGCCATGCCGGCTTCCTTGCGCGACGTGATGGCGCGCAGTTCAGCCTGCGGATGCTGCGCCAGAATGCGCAGCAACTCTACGCCGGTATATCCAGTGCCTCCGACCACGCCGATCTTGATCATTTCGAGCTCCGTCCGCGTCTCCTAGTCTAACAGTCGACAAATCCGGGCGCCAAAAACAAAAGCCGCCTCGAAGGGCGGCTTTTTGTGTTTCCTGGGGCCGGTTTACCGCTTGGAGAACTGCTTTGCACGCCGCGCCTTGTGCAAGCCCACTTTTTTGCGTTCGACCTCGCGCGCATCTCGCGTAACCAGTCC
>JAAOZY010000435.1 GCA_012274205.1 Betaproteobacteria bacterium | reverse complement strand
GTGGAAGACGTGCACGAGGCGCTGGTGGGCGCGGTGCCGGGGATCAAGTTCGGCCTGGCGTTCTGCGAGGCTTCGGGCAAATGCCTGCTGCGCTGCTCCGGCACCGACGCGGCCATGCTCGAGCTTGCGCAGAAGAACGCGCTCGCGCTCGGCGCGGGCCACAGCTTCATCGTGTTCCTCGGCGAGGGCTACTTCCCGGTGAACGTGCTCAACGCGCTGAAGCTGGTGCCCGAGGTGTGCCGCATTTTCTGCGCCAGCGCCAACCCGACCGAGGTGGTGATCGCGCAGACGCAGCAGGGCCGCGGCATACTCGGCGTGGTCGATGGCGCTTCACCCCTGGGCGTGGAGGCCGAAGCCGACGTCGCCTGGCGCAAGGCTTTCCTGCGGCAGATCGGTTACAAGCTCTGACGCCTCTCGGTGTGGGACGCGGACGCAAAACCGTAACAATGCGCCGCTAAGCTCGTCCCGGTCGGTGTGCCGGAGATTTGCCTGCCGTGTCGGCCTGGAGCGGGGCAGCTGCGTTAAGCCAGCATGCACAGGAAGTTTCAAGCGCTCCAGGACCGGTTCCCGCGTACAGGCAGGCGGATTGCAATTAAGCGCGCCAGCGCACCGACGCAGGCCCGGCCTTCAATTATCGTTTTGGAAGGTCAGGGAGCAGTCGACCTGGAGAGACGCTGACATGCACCGACACGTTCAGAACGCTTCCGCAAGACAGCTACCGCTTGACCTCGATGTCGATCCCGCTGCGCAGACGGCGCGCGAGTCGGCGCTGCGCGCGGCTTATCTGCGCCTGCAGCTCTCGCTGCACCTGAGCTTCGAGCAGGTGATGTCCGATCCGTCCTATGCCATCGGCATCCGCAACCTGGCCCACGCGATGTCGCAGCGGCGCGACGCCGCCGCGGCGCGCTGACGTGGGCGCGCTGATGCTCGGCCGGCTGCGCCTTGCCTTGAGTTATTACCTGCAGCTCGATTATTCCTGGCGCCTCGCCTGGCACAAGGCGGCGCGCGCGAGCTGAAGTCCGCTTTGATCAAGCGCTGTTGATGGCGTCGACGAGCTGCTGCTTGACCTCATCCGGCGCGTTGAGGAAGCGAAAGCCGGAGCAGCGCGCGCGGCTGCCGTCATCCAGCGTCACGAGCTCCGAATAGCGCACTTCCAGGTCGACCGTGACTTCGCCGGCGCCGGGAATCACGATGCGGCTGCCCGCGAGCACCGTGCCCGGCTCGATCATCACATCCGGCGGATAGATCAAAACACTGAGTCCGCCCAGGCTGACATCGCGGATGTGCGCATCGAAGGGGGCGAAGCCGCCGGCATCGGCAACGCAGCGCAGCATGAGCGCGGTGGATGCGCCGTAGCGCTCGTCCTGCCGGCGCTGCTGCACCGACAGCACTTCCGGGTAGCGCAGGCGCACTGCCGCGGCGCCCTCGTGCTCGATCGCGCTCGGCTCGACGCCGACGAATTCGATGTGCCAGTCCTGCGGCTGCGCCACCAGGGTCGCGCGCGCCAGCGCCAGCAGCGCCGCATTGAGCGCCGCGTCGGCGGCCGCGGCAACGACGATGTAGTCCCCAACCGCATCGGCGGCGAGCAGCTGCGTGCTCACCACGCCCTGCCCCTCGGGCAGTTCCACGCTGAGGCTCTGGCGCCGCGCCGCGAGTGCCTCCAGCACCGGCGCAATCTTGCTGCGCGAGCGCAGCAGCAGGCTGGAGTGGTCGGTTTTTTCGAGGTTCGGCGGCATCATTGGAATTGGAACGGCATTGTCGCACCGGCGGCGTCGACTGCTCGTCCGCCGGACATTTCGCCATTGTATTCCCTTCGCCGGGACATGCCACTGCGCGCGCTGCGCGGCGTTTGCGCCGCGCAGCGCTTAGCTCGCCAGTTTGGGATAGTCGGTGTAGCCCTTGGCGCCGGGCGTGTAAAAGGTCGACATGTCCGGTGTGTTGAGCGCGGCGTTCGCGCGCATGCGCTCCACCAGGTCCGGGTTGGCGAGGAACGGCCGGCCGAACGCGACGAGGTCGGCGCGCTTTTCGCTCAGCGCAGCCTCGGCGCTGGCTGCAGCGTACCCGCCCGAAGCAATGAACAGACCGGTGAAGGCGCTGCGCAGCCTGGCCTTGAACTCGGCCGGCACCTCCGGCGCGCCCATGGCGGAATGGTCGACCAGATGCAGGTAAAGCAGGCCGATGCTCGAGAGCTCTTGCGCGAGCGCGAGATATTGCGCCTCCATTTCAGGGAATGCGCCGGTGCTGTTGAACACGCCGTAGGGCGAGACGCGCATGCCGACGCGCTTGGCGCCGATCGCGGCCACGGTCGCGCGAACGACCTCGAGCGCGAAGCGGTTGCGCCCGGCGATGCTGCCACCGTAGCCGTCCGTGCGCTTGTTCACATTCGCATTGAGGAATTGCTCGATCAGGTAGCCATTCGCCGCGTGCAATTCGACGCCGTCGAATCCGGCCTCGATCGCAAGCCGCGCGGCTTGCGCGTATTCGCCGACCGCATGGGCGATATCGGCCTCGGTCATCGCGCGCGGAATGCCGTGCGGCTGCATCCCCTTGGTGTCGGTGTACATCTCGCCCGGGCAGGCTTCGGCGATGGGCCCGACGACTTCGGCGCTCGCGGGCAGGTTGGCGGCGTTAGTCACGCGGCCGGTGTGCATGAACTGCACGAAAATCCTTGCGCCCCTGGCGTGGACGGCATCGGTCACGGCGCCCCAGCCGCGCAGCTGCGCATGGTTGAACAAGCCCGGAATGCGCGGGTAGCCCAGGCCGTTGGGCGAGGGAGACGTGCCTTCGGTGATGATCAGGCCCGCCCCGGCACGCTGGCCGTAATACTCGGCCATGAGCGCGTTGGGGGTGTTGGCCTCGATCGCGCGGTTGCGCGTCATCGGCGCCATGACGATGCGGTTCTTGAGCTGCAGCGAGCCTGCGGCGAGGGGTTCGAATAGCATGGCAGTCCTTTTTATTGATTTCGGCGCAAGCCATGGTAGT
>JAAOZY010000434.1 GCA_012274205.1 Betaproteobacteria bacterium | reverse complement strand
TCGAAAAGATCACCGTCACCGGCTCGTCCAGCACCGGCGTCTCGAGCACCGCTTTTTCCGATTCCTCGATCACCGTACGGCGTTTGTCGCCGAAGGCCTTGAGATCGGCCTCGATCTCCTCGATCACCAGCGCTTCCAGCGCCTTGCGGTTGCCGAGCACCTTCTCCAGGCCCTTCTGCTCCTTCTTCAGGCTGCCGAGTTCCTGTTCAACCTTGATGTGCTCGAGCTTGGCCAACTGGCGCAGGCGCATCTCGAGGATGTCCTCGGCCTGGCGCTCGGTGAGCTTGAACACGCGCATCAGGTCGGCCCTGGGCTCGTCCGAATTGCGGATCAGCTTGATCACCTTGTCCACGTTCAACAGCACCAGCAGGCGCCCGTCGAGCACGTGGATGCGGTCGAGCACCTTGTCCAGGCGGAACTTGGTGCGCCGCGTCACCGTGGCGAAGCGGAATTCCAGCCATTCTGCGAGGATATCCCTCAGGCTCTTGCCGGTGGGCCGGCCGTCCAGGCCGACCATCACCAGGTTGATCGAGGCGTTGGTCTCCAGGCTGGTTTTCGCCAGCATGAGATTGATGAACTCGTTCTCGTCCTGGCGCGAGGACTTCGGCTCGAACACCAGGCGCACCGGGTGGGTGCGGTCGGACTCGTCGCGCGCGCGGTCGAGCATCGACAGCATCAGCTGCTTTTCGCGCTGCTGCTCGGGCGTGAGCGATTTCTTGCCCGAGCGCGGCTGCGGATTGGTGATGGCTTCGATTTCCTCCAGCACTTTGCGCGACGAGGCGCCCGGCGGCAGCTCGTGCACCACCACCTGCCATTGGCCGCGCGCGAGGCGCTCGATGCTCCAGCGCGCACGCACGCGCACCGAGCCGCGGCCGTTGGCATAGGCCTCGCGCATTTCGGCGCGCGGCGTGATGATCTGGCCGCCGCCGGGGAAGTCCGGGCCCTTGATGTATTTCATCACGCCCGCGAGCGTCAATTCCGGATCGCGGATCAGCGCGATCGCGGCGTTGGCGACTTCGGTCAGGTTGTGGCTCGGTATTTCGGTGGCCATGCCCACGGCGATGCCCGACGCGCCGTTCAGCAGCACCACCGGCAGCCGCGCCGGCAGCACTTGCGGCTCGACCATGCTGCCGTCGTAATTGGGCGAAAAATCGACGGTGCCGCTGTCCAATTCAGCCAACAGCACTTCGGCGAACTTGGTCAGGCGCGCCTCGGTGTAGCGCATCGCCGCCGGCTCGTCGCCGTCGCGCGAGCCGAAGTTGCCTTCGCCGTCCACTAGCGGATAGCGCAGGCTGAAGTCCTGCGCAATGCGCACCATCGCGTCGTAGACCGAAGCGTCGCCGTGCGGATGGAATTTGCCGAGCACATCGCCGACCACGCGCGCGGATTTCTTCCTCGGCGTGCCGGCGCGGCCATTCATTTCCCACATGGCGTAGAGGATGCGCGCCTGCACCGGCTTCTGCCCATCGGCGACGCGCGGCAGCGCGCGGTCCTTGACCGTGCTTACCGCATACTGCAGGTATTGCAGCGCCGCATATTTCGCCAGCGGCAGCGTGTCGCCAAATTCGCCCCCGAGCGGCGCAAAGTCGGGCGGCAGCTTGCCGCCGGCGCCACCGCCACCCGCAGCGGGCGGCGCGGGATTGCCGGCATCGCTGACTGTCGCAGGCGCGGCGCCTGCGGCGGCCGGCTTCAAGGCGTTTTCCGCCGCGCTCATCGCAAGGCCTTCAAACAGATCGTTCTGGTTTCCCATCCATCAATTCCTAGCTGATGTCGGCGTCCACGAGGTTGCCGAATTTCTCCATCCACTCGCGCCGCTGCGATGCGTTCTCCTTGCCCATCATCATATTGAAGTAGGAGCGGTCGGCGTCGAGCGCAACGTCCTCGACCTGCACCGGCAGCATGCGCCGCGTGTCCGGGTTGAGCGTGGTTTCCCACAGCTGCTCCGGGCTCATTTCGCCCAGGCCCTTGAAGCGGCTCACCGCCCACTTGCCCTCTTCCATGCCCTCGTCCTGGAGCTTCTGCTCGATCGCCGCGAGCTCCTGCTTGTCCAGCGCGTAGAGCTTGCGCGCCGGCTTGCCCTTGCCCATCGAGGGCACGTCGATGCGGAACAGCGGCGGCTGTGCCACGTACACCGAACCGGTCTCGATCAGGCGCGAGAAATGGCGGAAGAACAATGTCAGCAGCAGCACCTGGATATGGGCGCCGTCGACATCGGCATCGGCGAGGATGATGATCTTGCGATAGCGCAGCCGCGTCATGTCGACTGTGCCGCCGCGCGCATGATGGTCGATGCCGATCGCGAGCGCGATCGCCTCGATCTCCTTGTTCGAATACAGGGTGTCGGGCGAATCCTGCCAGGTGTTCTTCGGCTTGCCCTTGAGCGGCAGCACCGCCTGGAACTCCTTGTCGCGCGCCTGTTTGGCCGAGCCGCCGGCCGAATCGCCTTCGACGATAAAGAGTTCGTTGCGCTCCGGGTCGTCCGAAGCGCAGTCGGTGAGCTTGCCCGGCAGCACCGCCACGCCCGAGCTCTTGCGCCGCTCGACTTTCTGCGCCGCGCGCGTGCGCGTCATTGCCTGGCGCATCGCCAGCTCGGCGATGCGCTTGCCTTCGTCCACATGCTGGTTGAGCCAGAGTTCGAACGGGTCGCGCACCATCTGCGCGGTGAGTTTCACTCCATCGCGCGAGATCAACTCGTTCTTCACCTGGCCCTTGAACTGCGGATCGAGCATTTTCACCGACAGCACGTAAGAGGCGCGCGACCACACGTCCTCGGGCACGATCTTGATGCCGCGCTGGCCCATGGCGTGCAGGTCGATGAAATTGCGGATCGCGTTGTACACGCCCTCGCGCAGGCCGGACACGTGGGTGCCGCCATGGCGCGTCGGGATC
>JAAOZY010000433.1 GCA_012274205.1 Betaproteobacteria bacterium | reverse complement strand
CGCCTGCTGCTCGCGCTGCTCGCGCTGGCGCTCCACCCCGCCATTGCCGCCGGCCCCTCGGCCGGCGGCGCGCCGCTGCGCAACCCGCAGCTGGAGAGCTTGCAGATCGAGATCTGGCCAGAATACGACCGCCAGGCAGCGCTGCTGATATTCAGGGCTGCGCTCGCCGCGGATACCAAGTTGCCGGCCGCAGTCCGCCTGCGCATTCCCGCCTCGAGCGGCGGCCCTTCGGCGATGGCGTATTCCGCGGCCGCTGGCGGCAATCTGCTCAACCTGCAGTATGAGCGCAAGGACGCGGGCGACGCGATCACCCTGCAGTTCAGCGTTCCCGAGCGCTACTTCCATGTCGAGTTCTACGACCGGCTCGCCAGCGGCGCGCCCGAGCGCGCCTACACCTATACCTGGCCCGGAGATCTGGGCATAGGCCAGCTGCGCGTGATCATGCAGGAGCCGGCAGCAGTGAGCAATTTTTCAACGCAGCCCAGGCTCGACGCCACCGCCTCCGGCCAGGATGGCCTGCGCTATCACTCGGCCGAGCTGGGGATGCAGGCCGCGGGAAAACCGTTGCCGATCAGCGTGCGCTACACCAAGACCGACGCGCGCACCTCGGCGGAGATCCTTCATCCGAGCGTGCCCGCTGCGGCGCCGGCGCCGGCGGCGAACTCCAAGGACGACGTGACCAAGGGCGTCCTGCTGTTCATTCTCGTCATATCGCTGCTGGTCGGCCTGGGCACGGCCGTGTTGTGGTGGCGCGGGCGTCCGAAGGCATCCGCGGCCAGGGCGGGCGCCGCAGGCGCCTGCGGCAAGTGCGGTGCACCACGCGCCGCGGGGGATCGCTTCTGCCCGAATTGCGGCGCGCGTCTGAAGCACGCCTAGAACACGCGGGCTCACCCCGCGCCGGACTCACTCCGGCGGTATCGGACGCGCGGAGGTGGTAAACGCGATCGACCTTCCCACCGTAAGATTGGCGTGAAAACCCTCCACTATCGGCTCGCTCGCCGGCGTGTCCGCCTTCCACGCAATCACGAAATTCGCGCCCGAGCCGCCGCTGTCGTCGCTGCGCGGGACAAAAATCTCATAGGTCGCCATCGGTCCGAGGACTTTCGGCGCGGGCAGGTACTCCCGCAGTTTTTTCCCGCCGGTATCGTAGTACTGGGCGGAAGTGATGCGGATCGATTTCTTCAGGTCGGTATTGCGTATGCTCACCGAGACCGATACCAGTGTCTTCATCGGCTGTCCCTTGGTGTCCGATTCGCCGTGCCAGATATGCGAATAGATCGGCAGATACAGCAGCTGGCCGAGCGAACGCGCCGACGGCGCCTGAGCAAAAGCAAGACAGTTGGTCAAAGCGAATAAGACGGCCGAATACAGCACGGACTTCATCAAATCCTCCACAGCGCGACAGCGCATGCGGCCAATATAGGGATGATCGCCGCGCCTGGCAACCGCAGATACGCCGGCGCGCGGCGCTGCCTCAACCCGCCAGCTGTCGCGCCGCCTGATAGAACAGGAAGCTGACGCTCCATGCGAGGCCCAGCGGCCAGGCAACCGCAAGCAGGCTGAAGGCGCGGCTCTTGGACTCGGTCATGATGGTGGCGATGGTCGACAGGCAGGGCGTGTAGATCAGCGTGAACAACATGAAACTGTATGCCTGCACCCAGTCGATCTGATGCGCGATCGCGCTGGTCAGCGCGCCGCCGTCCTGGCCATAGATCACCGCGAGCGAGCCGATCACGATTTCCTTGGCGACGAAGCCGAAGATCAGCGCGATGGTGAGCTTCGGGTCGATGCCCAGCGGGCTCAATACCGGATTCAGCAGCTCGCCGATCTGACCCGCCCAGGTATCCGGGCCACCTGCCGCCGCACTCGTCGGGAAGTTCGTGAGCAGCCAGACCAGCACCACGCCCAGCACGATGAAGCGCGTGGCGCGCCGGATGAAATGCCTGACTTCGTGCCAGCCGCGCAACAGCATCTGGCGCAACGTGGGCAGGCGATAAGGCGGCATCTCGAGCACGAACGGGTCGTTGTTGACATAGCGCCGCTTGAACAGGAGCGAGGTGAGCATGGCGCTTAGGATGCTGATCAGGTAGAGGGAAAACAGCACCAGCGGCGCAGCTTTGGCGGAGAACAGGGCGGCGATGAAGAACACGAACACCTGCAGGCGCGCCGAGCACAGCGACATCGGAATGACCAGCATGGTGAGCAGGCGCAATCCTCTCGAGCGTATGACGCGTGTGCCCATCAGCGCCGGCACATTGCAGCCGAAGCCCATCAGCACCATGACGAAGCTGCGCCCATCCAGCCCGAAGCGCGCCATCAGCGCGTCCATCAGGAATGCGGCGCGCGACAGATAGCCCGCGTCCTCGACGATCCCCATGCAAAAGAAAAACATCACGATCAGCGGCACGAAGCTCGCCACCGTGCTCAGGCCGTTGTAGACGCCGTCGAGCAGAAATCCGCGCAGGGCGAACGGCAGGCCCGCCAGCGCGGGCTCCAGCGCGCCGGAGCGCAGCTCCGAAAAGCCCCAGGCCAGCGCATCCTGGATCGGTTTGCCGAGGAGGAAGACCAGTTCGAACAGCAGGAACATCACGCCGAAGAAAATCGGCAGCCCGAGCCAGGGGTCGAGGAGAATGCGGTCGATTTTTTCGGTCAGCGCATGCGAGGCCTGCGCCGGAACGAATACCGAGGATTTCACCGCCGCCTGGAGTTCGCGCGCGCCCGGCTTGGCGGCGCCCGCCGCAGGTGCATCGCGCTTTTCCGTTGCGCGCAGGGCCTTGCGCATCGCCGGATGCAGCTGCTCCACGCCCTGCCCGTATTTTGCCGACAGCAGGCAGACCGGGATGCCGAGCTTAGACGCCAGCGCCTCGGCGTCGATGGTAATGCCGAGCGCGGCCGCTTCGTCCACCATATTGAGCACCAGCACCAGCACCAGCGGAAGCTCGAGCTGCATCAGCTGTTGCAGCAGCACCACCT